>CAXYWN010000153.1:0-5379 GCA_964292625.1 uncultured bacterium | reverse complement strand
CTCGAAGTGTAGTAGTAAGGCTGCGTAATATGGTGGCTTATTTTGAACAGTCTCGGTGAATTACTGCTGAAACTCCGCAAATTTCACTTGACAAGAGTGAGCTTAATTATTATAATATTCTTTATAACGTCTTCTTTAGATATTGTGTTTGGTTTAGATGCTCATTCATGGCATCTGATCAAGAGTGTGGGAAATCCGGATCCATGGGACTGCGGTTGAGTTTTTACTTGCCGGCATCCCGGGCTGGATAAAGAGCAACATAACAATGTTGGTATTGATCATGCCAGCAAAAGAGGAGAAACCAAATGAAAAGATCGAACTTAGTGTTACTTGTCGTCTTGCTGTTAGTGGGGCAGAGCCTCGTCTTTGCGCAAGGCAGAATCGTGGAAAACACGCCCCTGCCCGCCACAGGCACAAGAGCCACAATCAGCGTAATTGATATGAGTGGCGGAGTTACTCCCGCCGACTTGGCGCAAAACTTGCTTGGCGGTGGTGTGTCCATATCAAACCTTGTCTATACCGGCGCCAACGTAGCCGCGGGCGTCTATACCGGCGGAACAGTGGCCGGGATTAGCATCAATGAAGGCATCATCCTCTCAAGTGGCAAGGCCGCATTGGCCCAGGGGCCAAACAACGATACAGGTGCTACCTGGAATAACGGCTTGTCAGGAGATGCTGACCTGAATACTCTGGTTGGATCTGCTGGAACTTATGACGCCTGCGTGCTGGAGTTTGATTTCATCCCAGAGACAGAGAACCTGCAATTCGTTTTTGTGATGGGCTCCGAAGAGTATGAAGAGTTTCTCCAATACCACGATGTATTTGGCTTTTTCCTCGATGGAGTGAATATTGCTCTGATCCCCGGTGTCACACCGCCCACGCCTATTTCCATCGGGACCATCAATCCCTATATCAATGCATCCTTTTATATCAGGAACACTGCGGCGATTTACGACCTCCAGTGTGACGGCTTTACCGTGCCGATTCCGATAAACGTCACGGTCACCCCCGGAGTTACACACCACATCAAACTGGCGGTTGCAGATTATATGGATTCTGTCCTCGATACTTGGATTTTCCTATCAGGCGGCACCTTTATCAGCGGCTACAACGTGCTGGTGGATTCATATCCCCAGGGTGCCAGAATATTCAAGGACGGCGTGGATACAGCGCTTAACACTCCCAACGCCATATCCCAGACAACCGGCACCACCAGCGTTTACCGGGTGGAAATGCCTGATTACACCTTTACGCCTGCCACGATAACAGTACCTAATATCACTTCCAACCAATCGATCTTCTTCCAGGGATACCCAGGCTACACCCCTGTGGAAATGAGTTCCTTTACAGCCACAACCAGCGCGGAAGGCTTTGTCGGTCTGCGCTGGACCACCGAATCTGAAACCGATATGCTCGGTTATCGCGTCTATCGCTCTGAAACAAGCCAAGTTGCCGCGGCCATCACGATCACGCCCATCCTGATCGGCGCCACCAACACCTCGTCTCAGGCCGTTTATCAGCATGAAGACCACGAAGTGGAAGCCAACAACACCTATTATTATTGGCTGGAAGGCGTGGATGTCAACGCTTCGCAGTTCTTTGGTCCGGTGAGTGCAACCGTCACGGGACAGGAAATTCCGGAATTTCCCATTCAGAATCTGCTTGGCAACGCCTATCCCAATCCGTTCAAGGATGGCACCAGCTTCACAGTGAACATCAAAGCCGGTGATCACGGAACAGTGAGCATCTACAACGGCTTGGGCCAGAAAGTGAGAACTTTTGAGGTCGGCGAAGGCAGCCGTGAAATATTCTGGGACGGTTTAGACCAGTATGGAAGCCGTTGCGTTAGCGGCGTTTACCTGTACAAACTCAGCTCCCAGTCTCTGAATGTCACCAAGAAGATGCTGATCGTTAAATAAACCTATTAACCCCAAACATTGCAATAACCCCGGGGTGACCCGGGGTTTTTACATCTCTTTTATAACTGTGATATCAGTCATGAGCCGTCAGGCCTGAGACCGAAAGAACCTCAATCTGCCGGTGTTTCCAGATAAGCCAGAAACCACTCGAAAACCTCCTGGGGCAGGCGCTGGGCTTTGCCGCCGCTGGCAAAGACTCCGATCATCCGGGCCTCAAAGCAAAGCTCGCCCCTCGAATTGTAAATCTGCTGTCCCCAATAGCTCTTGATCCGGTTCATCTCGTCGAACCAGCTTTTGATGGTGATGAGGTCCTCGTGTTCGACGGCCAGCCTATAATCCAGCGTGAAGCTGCGGATAAAGACCTGAAGGTCCAATTCCCGCATCCGCGCCACTGACATCCCCATTTCGATCATGGCCTCCGAACGCGCGCTTTCCAGCAGTTGCAGATAGTTGGCGTTGTTCAGATGCCCGTAGATGTCGCACTCGAAGCCATAGATTCTCTTGCGAAACTCGAAAACCATTGTGTTTCTCCCTTTTGGTATCCGCCGCCTCATTTTATGCTTGACCGATACAGGCGGCGCAATTCTGATGCTTGAATCATTGTTTGAATTGAGGATAAAATGGCCAAGAAATATGTCAACCCAAAAATTCAGAATAAAGGCGGGCAGGTCCCTCCCGCCAAGAATATCCGCCCCGGCATCGGAGCACGTAAACAGCAGACTCATGCTGCTCCGGAGGCTTCCGCCTGGATGGACAGCCTCACCCAAAAACCATGGCTGTCCTGGGCGCTGATGGGATTTTTGCTGGTAATTATCAGCCTGCTCTATTTCCCCGTGGCCTTCAAGGGCATGACGCCCCAGGCTTCGGATATCTCGCAGTGGCAGGGCGCGGCGAACAAGGTTATTGAGTACAATAAAACACATTCCGACAACGCGTTGTGGACCCAAAGCATGTTTTCGGGAATGCCCGCCTACATGATTTCTTTTCCAAACCGCTTTCCTTTTTTGGAAAATCTTTCCCGGCTCACAGACAAGCTGATCAACTGGCGCATCTTTCTGCTTTTCATCGGCGCTCTGGGAATCTTTTTGCTGCTGAGGTTTCTCAAGCTCGATCCCTGGACCAGTTTCTTCGGCGCCGTGGTCTTTATGTTTTCCTGCCATTGGCTGGGCTTGGTGGAGATCGGCCACAACACCAAGTTTCGGGCCATCATGTATGTCCCCTGGGTGATCTGGGCCTTTATGTACCTACGCAAAAAACCAAGTTTGCTGGGGCTGGGCTTTCTGGCCACCGCCTTGATCGTGCAACTGCGCGAAAACCATCCCCAGATAAGCTATTACCTCTACCTCTTCATGGGCATGTACTGGGTCTGGCAACTGATCGAAAGCCTCCGCGCCAAAGACCAGAAACGCTTCTGGATCTTCACCATCCTCACCGTCCTGGCTTTCGGGCTCACGCTCTTGGCAGTGATGAACCCCTATCTGAGCACGATGGAATACAGCAAATACACCATGCGCGGCGGCAGCGGCGGCCTCGAAACCAGCTACGCCCAGGGTTGGAGTTTCCATCCCAAGGAAATCATCACCTTTTTCATCCCGGATTTCTTCGGCGGCGTGAATCAAACCTACTGGGGCTACATGCCCTTCACGCAGATCTATAACTATTTCGGACTCATCGTTCTGGCCTTTGGTATCATCGGCCTCGTCGGCACCAAGCATCGTCGCTTCTCAGTCTTCCTGGCCGCTAGCTCCCTGATTTTCCTGATCATGTCCTTCGGCAGCGCCACACCCTGGCTTTCGGACCTCTTCCTCAAATATCTGCCCTATTTCAATAAATTCCGCGTGCCCTCCATGATTCTCATCATGGTGCAGATCAACGCCGTGCTGCTGGCCGCTTTGGGCGTGGACACAATTCTCTCCCTCAGCGAAGAGCAGAAAAAGCTTTGGAGCAAAGGCCTGCTCAAGGCGTTCTGGATCTGTGGCGGAATTTTCCTGCTCTGGTTGTTCTTTGCCAAATCTATTTTTGGCGGAATGAGCCTAACAAATCCTACGGACTTAGCCAGACTTGAGCGCAATAACCTAATAAGCCAATTGCCACTATTTAAGGAACAAAGGCTAAATTTAATCTACACAAGCGGGATCATCAGCCTGCTGCTACTGGTGTTGAGCCTTGGACTTGCCTGGCTGAAAAGCGTTAAAAAGCTGCCGCAGATGGCTTTCGTGCTTTTGCTTACGCTGCTGGCCTTCATCGATCTCTGGGTCTATACAGGAAAATCGCTCAAGAGCGATACCCTGCAGGCCAGGCAGGAATATGAAGACCGCTTTGCGACGCAGGATTACGATAGATTTTTGCTTCAGAAAAGTGGCAACCATCGTATCTATCCAGTTACAAGCAGCTTCTATGCAAGAATACCTGAACTCAAAGAGTACGTACAATATCCAAGTCTCATCCGCCAGAAAGGCGAATGGGCATACCACCATCAGACTATAGACGGCTATTCAGCGGCCAAGTTACGGCGCTACGACAGGATTATCGAAAATGATGATAACCCGGCCATTCCATCAGAATGGTTCCGCTACATAATTGGCCTCCTTCAGGGACAGGAGACCCCGACTCCGGTATTAGACATGCTCTCAGTAAAATATATAGTGCATGCAGATTCCATAATCGGAGGAAGTTATGCCAATAAATTTAAACAGGTTTTTGATTCCTATTCCTTTGATATCAATCGAAGAGAACAGCACCTGTATATTTATGAGAATACTGATGCCCTGCCCCGGGCCTGGTTCGTGGATGCGGTGCAAAAAGTGGCTCCGGCGGATTCGATCCTGCCGCTGCTGCGGGACGAGAGTTTCAACCCCCGGACCCTGGCCTATGTCGAGACGGACATCAAAGGCAGCCAAAAACCTGATTCCACCAAGGTAAGGCAGACCTTGAACGAGATGCAAAAGCTGGCCTACGATGTCTATACGAACAAGCCCGCCTTCCTGGTGCTGAGCGAGATTTACTACCCCGCCGGCTGGAAGGCAAGTTTGGACGGCAAAGAGATCCCGATTCACGCCACGAACTACATTTTGCGCGGGCTGGAAATCCCTGCCGGCACCCACAAGCTGGAGCTCTTCTTTGCCCCTGAAACCTACAAAACCAGCGTCAAACTCAGTCTGCTGGGTCTTCTGGCCAGTCTGCTCGCCCTCGGCGGGGGCCTGGCCTACACCTATTTTAAACGCCTTCCTGCAGCGACAAAAGAAGCAGCCACAGAACAATGATAGTTGACGGCCAAGAATACCGCAGCGTCTGGTGGGAACATGGACGCCTGCACGCGATAGATCAGAACAGGATTCCCGAAGATTTCACCCTAATGGAGTTCACAGACCACCTTCAGGTGGCGGAAGCCATCCGCAATATGAACGTCCGCGGAGCCCCGGCCATCGGCGCGGCAGGCGCTTTTGCCATCGCGCTGGCA
>CAXYWN010000152.1:0-5394 GCA_964292625.1 uncultured bacterium | reverse complement strand
ACTATACCGAAATGAACCTTGTGCTGGAGTTTTCGGGCTACTCAGCCGGCGGCTACTGGCTCGCCTACGCCCGCCACAAATTCGGCACCAACATCGCCGTGGGCGTCACCGCCGTGATGGCCGCGGACGAATATCCCTATCTGCAGACCGGCCAGTTCATCGGCATGCTGGCGGGGCTGAAAGGCGCCGCAGAATATGAGAAGCTGGTGGATGTCTTCGCCGCCTACCGCGCTCCCGGCGACCCGATAACCCCTTACAGAGACGAACGCGGCAAGAAAATCGTTCCCGGCCGTTCCTTCAGCGAGGATCTCCTCGAGAAACCCGAGATTCAGGACCTGATCAAGATCACCACTCAGACCGAGGCCAAGTTCACGCCCGAGCAATTCAATACCTTTTTGGCGCAGTACTCCGTCGAGGACCAGCTCAAGCTGAATCAGGCCAAAACCGAAGCCGACGGCAAGATCGTGATCGACGTCAGCAAACTCAAGGCCGACGATTATGACAACAACACCTGGATCGGGCTCAACCGTATGACCCGCAACACCCTCTATAAATTCAAGATCGCCCGCATCGGCATGAACGCCCAATCCGTGGCCCATATCATGATCATCGTCTTTATCCTGATCGGTAACATTGGCTACTTTATCCAGCGTGCCCGGACGGGCATTAAATAAGGGAGGACACCATGACATTTGAACTATTTAGCAATCTCGTGGGTGCCTTTTTCACCCTTTGCATCTTCTCGTTCCTCTACAAGGACAATCCTCTCTACCAGATGTCCGAACAGCTGCTGGTGGGCATTTCCCTGGGATATTCACTGGTTCTCACCTATGAACGTTCCTTCATTCCCTTCTCC
The DNA here is from genome assembly GCA_964292625.1 of uncultured bacterium. Lineage (GTDB taxonomy): Bacteria > Cloacimonadota > Cloacimonadia > Cloacimonadales > Cloacimonadaceae > Syntrophosphaera. Next base: position 4,538 of record CAXYWN010000152.1, on the reverse strand, counting down.
TATCAGCCGATCGTCCTCAGGCACGAGTGGTATCTGATCATTCCCAGCATCATTGGAATGTTCTATTTGCTGCGCTTTTCGCGCAAACTCAGCTGGCTGTCCCGCTATCCCATCGCTTTTTCGATGATGGGTGTGAGCGCCTCTGTCGCCCTGGCTATGCACAACAGCATTTTGGTGCAGATGCGCCAGGCCATGGTGCCCCTGGAAAACATCAATCTCGCCCTGATCTTTCTCGGAACGATCTCCGTGCTCCTCTACTTCTTCTTCTCGAAAGCCCACACAGGAGCCTATGGCAAGTTCGTGAGCATTGGAAAGTGGTTTATGATGGTGGGCTTCGGAGCTTCCTTCGGACTCACTGTGATGGCCCGTATTTCTCTGTTGATCGGGAGGATTCAGTTTCTGGTCAACGACGTCTTCATAGCCCTGAAGACAGCCATCTTAGGCTGAGTTTACCCTATATTGCGGGGAAGCGGATAATCAGCGCTTCCCCGTTGGTTTCCTTTCTCAATCTGATCACAGGGAGCCCAGGCTCCACAGGATGTTCCGATGAATAAACACTTTTTTCTGCTGACCCTGCTGGCCGCACTGCTGCTTTTGGCCGGATGTTCCGGTGAGCACAAGCCGGCGGCCAAGATCGGGGATTTCTCCGTTTCTGACATTCCCAACGACGAAGGCTCGGGGGTCTCGCTCAAATGGCAAACCCTGGATAAAACCCAACGCGTTATCCAATACAACATCTACCGCGGTCACAACCCGGACAGCCTCTTCTACCACAGCAAGATCGAAGTCGATCCCGACGTCGGAGTTGTGGGCGGCTCGCTGAGTTTTGAGGACCAGGGTTTCAACTCCCTGATCGAATTTGAAAGCGCTCCCCGCAAACTCAAAGAGGAAAAACAACAGGTCTCCAGCTCCAAACTCTTCCGGGGCGTGCCCCGCGATCCGGAGCTTTTAGCCACCCTCCTTCCCCACTACACCGTCCTGGCCGACATCAGTTCCTCCAAATATTACAACCAGCCCCGCCGGATCGAAAAGAAATCCAACGGCAAGACCGAGGTCTTTGCCGGATATCGCCTCTCGAGTTTCAACAACGTCTATGCCGCCCCTAAAACCGGCAACCCTTACTATTACTGCGTGGTTCCCGTTACCGAAACCGGCAAATTCCTCCCTGCCACCGAGGTCAAATCGGCCATCCCGGTGAACAACCGTCCCGATTCCACCGCCATTTTCTACTCCTCCTACCTCAAGGATACCCGCGAATTTCGCTTTGAATGGACCCCACCTATGGGCGGATCGGACATCGTGGCCTGGCAGGCATGGCTGATGCCGAAGGCCCTGCTGCCTCAGTTTTATGCGGATCAGAAGGCCAACACCACCGCTCCGGACGACGTTTTCAACGCCTCATGGCAGAGCGGCTCCGTGATGATCAGCGAAATGCCCACCCAGTATTGGGGCCAGGTGCTCTATGCCAAAGCCGGCGCGGACGACGCGAACAAGCCCATACCGTCTGTAAACGAGCTACCCAACTACATTCCGGTGCTTTCCTATATGGAGGGCGGCAACCCTGAAACCGGCGCCCCGGGATATCAGAACGCCTCTCTGGGCCGGGATCTGGAAATCAGCGAAAAAGCGCTGCTGCCCAAGCTGCCGAATTACAAGGTGATGGATAAAATCAACGACAAAGGCGACAACATCATCGTCTCCTTCGGCCGTCCCTTCGCCTTCGTGCCCCAGGCTACCTATACAAATAAATCCCACACCAGACTGCGCCTCAATTACGACATCACCGACAACGGATATCAGGCGGTCTCCAAGCTGCGTTTCCGCTTCTTCGACCTCAAGGGCGGCAAGCTGGGCGAGGTGGTGGAAAGCTATCCCGATAAAATCATCTACTTCCGCCCTCCCGCTGGCTGCGATCTCACCCAGGGCTTCGACCTGGAGATCAGCGTCAGGCTGATGGACGAAAAAAGCTTTGCCGCGGAAGCCGTTACCCAAAGAATTAATTTTGACCCCACTTCCCTGCGCTTCAACGGCGGAGACCTCAGTGACCACGGCCAGGAGCTGAACTCCATCTATTACGACATCTTCAGCCGCAACCGGCTCAGCGATTTCAGCCCCGGAATGCGCATCGGCGCCCTCTCCCGTTCTTACGACCACACCATTCCCTATCCCAGCGCCGAAAATCCGCTCATTCAGGCCATCGACCCCAAAACCAAACTGGTGCTCACAGACCATAGCTTCACTATAGCCGTGGATGAAGCCACCGGCGCGTCTTTCACGCCCTCCCTGTTTGCGGACGAGACCAAGACCCAGATGAAGGAACTGGACGAAACAATCAAAGCTCTGCAGGGCAAAATCAAAGCTGGCGGAACTGAGGCCGAGGAAGCCCAACTGGAAGACCTGCTGGCCGAACAAAAGTTTATTCTGGGCAATCCCGCCTATAAAGAAGGGCTCAAAGCCGGCAATAACCGCGGCTGGCGCAAGGCCATGCGAGCCGAACTGGATCATAATTCCCGCTCCTACGCCTATCAGTTGCTGGCCACAGACGGCCAGGGACTGTGGCAGGACGAAAGTGACCTCCGCCCGACCGATGCCACCCCCGAAAAGAAAATCAACTTCCTGCATCCGGAAAGCGAGTGGTTCGACACCACCAAATTGGCCACCCTCCTCGCCTCCATCATCATGGGCATCATGGTGGTCTATGCTCTCTTGCTGGCTCGCCGCAAAGAGCTTTACATCCGTCCCATCGCCGGCCTCGAAGAGCTGGACAACGCTGTGGGCCGCGCCACTGAAATGGGACGCCCCATTATGTTTGTTCCCGGCTGGGGAACGCTGGGCGAACCTTGCACAATCTCGGCCATGATGATCCTCAACCAGATCGCCAAAAAGACCGCCGAATATGATACGCGTCTTATTTCGCCCCAAGTGGACTATTTTGTGCTCCCCCTCGCCCAGGAAATGGTGCAGACAGCCTATAGCGAGATTGGCCGTCCCGACGCCTTCAACCAGAACGACATCTATTTCGTCTCGGACACCCAATTCGCCTTCACCGCCGCCGTCAATGGCATCACGGTCCGCGAAAAGGTTGCCACGATTTTCTACATGGGCTTCTTCTTCGCTGAAGCCCTTTTGATGACAGAAACCGGGAACCAGGCTGGGGCCATCCAGATCGCCGCCTCCGACGCCATCACCCAGATTCCCTTTTTCATCACCACCTGCGACTACACCCTCATCGGTGAGGAATTCTACGCCGCCTCGGCTTACCTCTCGCGCAACATCGAGCTTGTGAGTATGCTGAAAGCTCAGGATTACTTCAAGCTCCTCATCGTTGTCAGCGTGGTGGTCGGCTCGATCATCTCCTCCCTTGGCATCAACGCTTTCATCAATTTCCTGCCTATCGAATAAGGGGCGGATGCCGGCAATTATCCGCCGGAAAACTTCGCTGGCCGGCCGGGATAAATCTTGGCCGGTTACGCAATATGTCCCTGGTTCCAATCTCTCTTTGCTGGCGGGGATTTTTGCTTAATCTATCTTAAAAATATCATGGAGACAAAATGAAAAGAACCATCCTGACTCTTGGCCTGCTTATAGTGATGAGCCTGGCTTTCGCCAAATTCTCCGCCGACCTGGAAACCGGATTCGCGTTCAACGGCTACAACAACGCCCGCATCCCCAACGCGGATACCGATCTCAGCTCTTCCTTCTCTTTCGTGGACGATTTTGACACCGATCCCCAGATGTTCGGCCGCCTCAATCTGCACTGGCAGGTTCATCCCCGCCACGAAATCTCCCTCCTGGCGGCACCTCTGACCATCAGGCCAACCGGCACCCTGGATCGCGACATCATCTTTATGGATTCCACCTTTGTGGCGGGCAGGCCCATCGACGGGCGCTACACCTTCAACAGCTACCGGGCGCAATACCTCTACCGCTTCAAAAACCAAAAGCAGATTCTGCGAGCCATCGGCCTGAGCGTGAAACTCCGCGACGCCGTGATCTCCCTGGAACAGGATGGCGTCTATGCCGAAAAGACCGATTTCGCGCCAGTCCCGCTGATCGGCATCGAACTCGCCTATGATTTCACCGACGATTTCAGCATCATGCTCAAAGGCGAGGGCTTGTGGTCACCTTTTGGCCGGGCGGAGGATTTTATGCTTTCCACCCGCTACAAGATCAACGACCGCCAAACCCTCTACCTCGGCTACCGTTTTCTGGAAGGCGGCAGCGACATTGATATACTCCTCACCTTCGCCAGTTTCCACTATCTGACTTTGGGGACTGAAATCAGGTTCTGAACACCTCCACAAGGAGATAAACATGGCTGATTCAATCTTAAAGGGCGGGGCTTGGTTCTCCGCCCTCTGGCTTTTTATGGCGGCGGCGCTGCTGCTGCCGGTCTCTCTGGGAGCCGCCTCTGGCGACGCTGCCCCAGCGGCGGAATCTTCCTCCAGACGGGAAATCACCTTTGCCGGAATGGATTGGTGGGTTAACCGATCTTTACCATTTCGCAAAGTTATACACCTGCAGTGCAAGCACTTAGC
>CAXYWN010000151.1:0-5459 GCA_964292625.1 uncultured bacterium | reverse complement strand
ATCCTCACCGGTAAAGGCGTTCCCAAACAGTGTGCCAACCCTTCCGCGTGTTACGCCTTCAAGAGCCCGGACCACTATGCGACGCATCTGAGTGACGCCGGGATTGATGTGATGAGTTTGGCCAATAACCACAGTGGCGATTTCGGCGTGACCGGAGTCCGTAACACCGTGATCAAGCTTGATGAGCTGGGCATCAAATTTGCAGGACGCACCGAATATCCCTCCCAGGTCTTCACCAAGGACGGCATTCGCTACGGTTTCTGCGCCTTTGCCCCCAACAGCGGCACCATGCAGATCAATGACTACGATTCCCTGAAACGGACGATCAAAGACCTGACGAACGCCAAGTGCGATATCATAATCGCCTCTTTTCACGGCGGAGCGGAAGGCTCGGACAAGAACCGGGTAACCCGCAGCACCGAATACTTTTTGGGCGAAAACCGGGGTAATCCTTATGAATTTGCCCGGGTCGCCATCGACGCCGGAGCGGACGTTGTTTTCGGCCACGGCCCCCACGTTACCCGCGCCATCGATATCTACAAGGGCCGTTTCATCGCCTACAGCCTGGGTAACTTCTGCACCTACGGTCGCTTCAACCTTTCCGGCAAACTGGGCATCGCCCCCATCGTCAAGCTCAACCTAAAGAGCGATGGTGAGTTCATCGACGCCGAGATTTTTTCCGTGAGGCAGCCTGGCGCGGGCGGTCCCGTCCTCGATGCGTCAAACGCCGCTCTCAATGAGATCATCAACCTCACCCGCCTGGATTTTCCCGAAAGCGAACTGGCGATCAGCCCCGACGGCAGGGTAACCCGGAAAAACGCGGAACCCGCCATCAGCCTTAATAAATAGCCATAGCTCTCCCGATTTGCCACTCAGGCCTGGGAAGCTGCCAAACATATTGCCGGTTAACAGCCGGCTTTTTTGTGGGCTAAAAACCCGCCGCTGAAAACCTCTTGACTAATGTTGCCGTTTGATAATCCTCGCTCCGATGGAAAAGAATCGCAGCAAGCTGTGGCTGTCGCTCAGATACCTGCGCGGTCAGGGTCGCGGCTTTATCAATCGCTCGCACTGGCTCACGATCGCGGGAATCACTCTCGGCGTCACGGCCCTCATCTGCGTAAGCAGCGTTATGAACGGGCTTAGAAAGGACATCCGGGACCGTATAACCGGCACTCTCAGCGAGATCAGAATCACCTCCTCCGGCGAAGCTCCCATCGCCAATTACCGGCCCTTGGTGGACAGCCTGCGCGCCCTCGGCTATCAGGCGGCGCCGGTGATCCGCAGCGAACTGATCCTCAAGAAAGGCGACCGCATCTTCTCCACCCTCTGTTTCGGGATCGATCCCCGGCTCCACAGCGAGATCAGCGCCTCGCTCAACACCAACCTGGTATCCACCGGCTCGGATGTTCAGGGTATCCTTTCCGGCAGCGTGCTGGGCTCTGAATTTGCGGAGGGCGGGATCGCCCTTGGTTCCTCGCTGGCCGCCGAAATCAACCCCTCGAAGGGTGAGACTCTCCAGTTGCTTTCCCCCATTTTTGATGTCCCCACCGCCTTTGGCCTCCTGCCCAAGGTCCGCACTGTTCGCCTGGCCGCGGTCTTCAAGACCGGAATGCCCGAATATGACGCCACTTTCAGCTTCATCCCGCTCCAGACAGCCCGGTTTTTCCAAGGCTACACCGATGAGGTCGATTACATCGAGGTCAAGACCCCCAACGCCACATCGCCGGAACGCCACACCCGCCGGATCAGAGGCCTCTTCAAAGGCTACCAGGTGGAGGATTGGAGCGCCTACGACGCCAATCTCTACAGCGCCATCCGCTTTGAGAAATACCTGATGTTCGTGATTATGCTCTTTATGTATGTGATCGCGAGTTTCAACCTCACCGGCTCCATGCTCAAGAGCATCGCTCAGAAAAGACGCGAACTCGGTCTGCTCAAGGCTTTCGGATACCGTGAACGCGACCTGCGCGATCTCTTCCTCTATCAATCCCTGATCCTCTCGACCCTCGGAATTGCCCTGGGGCTGATAATTTCAACCGCCCTGCTCCTCATTCAGCAGCGCTTCGGACTGCTCTCAATGGGGATGGGTGACGCCGGCATGCTGCCCTTGCCGGTGATATTTTCCTGGGCGGATTACCTCACCGTGGTGCTTGCCTCCTATGGCATCACCCTCGTGAGCGTGATCCTGCCTCTGCTCAGGCTGAAAAAGATCAGCCCCATCGAGCTTATCCGCCAAACTAATTAAAGGAGAAACCCATGCATAGAAAAGAACTTTACACCCTCGCTTTGGCTCAGGAGATTTTCTCCCAGAAACTCTACACCGCCCTCGCCAAAAGCTTTCGCAACCCTGAGAACAGCACCTTTTTCCACGAACTGGTGGTCCTCGAAGAAGCCCACGAAGCCAAGCTGCGCAAAGCTTTCGGAGGGGAATTTCCGGATGTGAACCCAAGCCCGCTCCAACTCAAAGACCCGGACCTGGGTGGCTTGGATCCCACCGACCCCGCCCAACTGCTGCAATATGCCATCCACCGCGAGGAAACCGCCCAACACCACTATCTGGCTTTTGCCGACCAGACCTCCGATCCGGAGATCAAGAAGCTGCTTCTGGAACTGGCGGAAGAAGAGGACAAGCATCGCCTGTTGCTGCTCGCGGAAAATCAACGCATCCTCGGCGCCATCACCTGGTTCGACCCCAGCGAGCTGGCCGGTTTCATGGCTTTTTGAAGGAAACCCGATGAGCGGCGATCAGACCGATTTTCTGGCCGAACCTGAAAGCGGACAGCGCGACGCCCCTCTGGCTGAGCGGCTGCGTCCCGTAAGCTTGGAGGAACTCCGCGGCCAGGCCAAACTGGTGGCCAAAAACTCTCTGCTCAATCAGATGATCGCCTCCGGAGAATATCATTCCTTCATCCTCTGGGGTCCGCCCGGAACGGGCAAAACCACCAACGCCCGCATCATCGAACGCTCCTCGGAACACCGCTTTGTCCAGTTCAGCGCCGTCCTATCCGGGATTGGCGACGTCAAGGCGGTGATGAAAGACGCCGCCTACGCCCACCGCCGCCAAAATCAGCGCACCATCATTTTCATCGACGAGATTCACCGCTTCAACAAATCCCAACAGGACGCTTTCCTCCCCTATGTGGAAGGCGGCTCGGTGATCCTGATCGGCGCTACCACAGAGTATCCCTCCTTCGAGGTGATTCCCGCCCTTCTGTCCCGCTGCCACGTTTTCGTGTTGGAAATGCTTTCCGAGGAGGACCTCAGAAGCATCCTCGCCAAAGGCTTTGCGGAACTGGGCCTGGAGGCCGATGAAGATGTCTGCGGCTGGCTGGCCCAACAGAGCGGGGGAGACGCCCGTCGCGCCCTCAACCAGTTGGAACTGCTGGAACCCTTTCTCCGCGAGGATCCCCATCCCAATCTTGAGAATCTGGCCGGCATCCTCGAAAAGAAAACCATGTTTTACGACAAGGACCGCGAGGAGCATTACAACCTGATCTCCGCCCTCCACAAATCCCTGCGCGGCTCCGATCCCCAGGCCGGGCTCTACTGGCTGGCGCGGATGCTGGAAGCCGGAGAAGACCCTCGCTACCTGGTTCGCCGCCTCATCCGTTTCGCCTCCGAGGATATCGGCCTGGCGGACCCCAACGCCCTCGTCCAAGCCGTCGCCGCCAAGGAAACCGTCCTCTTTCTGGGGATGCCGGAGGCCAACAACGCCCTGGCCCAACTGGTGGTCTATCTGGCCACAGCGCCCAAGAGCAACGCCCTCTACAAAGCCTATTCAGCCGCCGCCGAAGACGCCCGCAAAACCAGCCACTACGGCGTTCCGCTCCATATCCGCAACGCCCCCACCAAGCTGATGAAAGACCTCAACTACGGCAAAAATTACCAATACGACCACGAACACGCCAATAAATATGCCTACCAGAAATATTTCCCCGACCAGATGGAGGAAAAGACCTACTACAGCCCCGGTGATTTCGGCTTCGAAAAAGAGATTGCCAAACGCATCCAATGGTGGCTCAAACTCCGCCAGAACAAAGACGGGTGATCGTCCTCGGACTTCGTTTTAGATCAGATTCTGAGCCAGCCCTGTCTCAGTAAAAGAGATATTCGTATTTTCTTTTACCCATGCCATCATCTTCCTGGATATTGCCTCTTTCGTTGTATATCACATAATGTTCGTAGGCGTTATCAAAGCTGCCATCGGCGTTGTAATAGACCGTCCGGGTGATTAGCTTCGGCCCTTTGGGGCTGTCTTTATACTTGATGTAATCTCCGTCATCACTGGTTTCTTTGGTAAGTCTGCCTTCCTCGTCATATTCGTAAACGGTTCGGGCGCTTTCCGGGAGCTGGTCAAAATCGAGTTCCGATTCTCCGGAGGCAAGCTGCCGCCAGTTAGCCGCGAATCCCTCTTCTTCATCGAAGAGGTGTGATCTCACCATCATGCCGCGGCCATCGTATTCATACACATCCATGGATATGAGCCCCTCAGCGCAATACTGAAGCGCGCAGATTTCGCTGCCGGCTTCGTTCCACCAAACAAGCTGATAAGAGATGGGTTTAGCGCCTTCCGGGATGGGCTTGTTCTCCTGCAGATTGAAAGGTATCCCGCCGAATAAGGCAGCGTTGCTTCTGGCCAGATTGCCATTCCCATCGTAAAAGAACTCTGTCACTTGGGCGAGGTATCCGTCCGAGGCTGTCACACGCCGGACCACTCGGCCCGCGTCGTCTTTGTCGTAGGCATATTCCCAGGTCATTTTGCTGGCTTTTTCCCAAGTCTCGGTCTCTCCGGATGCTATTAGTCCGAATTCTTCCAGCGTGATCAGACCCTCGGGATCGAAATGGTATCGTGTGCAATACTCGCCACAGATAGTCATCTCTTTCACCGGGCCTTTCAAGTCCCAATACTCCCATCCATTGATGGCCGGATGGGCCGCCAAACCGATGAATAGCGCCGCCAACAGGACGGCCAGAATGGTCTTTTTCATGTTTACCTCATTTAAGCAGGATAAGTTTTTTCACCTCTTTGTGTTTTCCAACTTGGAATTGGTAGAAATAGACCCCAGAAGGGAGGCCACTGCTGCTAAAGCTGGTCTGCTGTGTCCCCGGAAGGAGGCTGTGGCGGGCGATGGTTTGACCGCGGAGGTTGAAGAACGTGAGATATCCTGTTTCCCCAGGCGCGACCGTTGTCTTGACCATGGCTGTTTCCCCCTGGAGCAAAGGATTTGGCCAGGCGCCATACAAACATGAGGAGTTTGCTCCTGGTGCCAGATCGTCGTCTATGGGTGTTCCGGAAGTGAGTTTGGCGACAAAGATATCATCGCCTCCGCTGGAAGTAAAGGTGAGTGAACTGAAGCTGGAAGTTCCTTGAAAATACCCGGTCAGGAAGGCAGATCCGGCCGAGTCCACAGCAATGCCAGAACTTAACTCATGCTTCGTACCGCCCGCGCGAACCGCCC
>CAXYWN010000150.1:0-5467 GCA_964292625.1 uncultured bacterium | reverse complement strand
AGTAGGGCAAGACGCTCAGCCGCAGGATATGGGCCGTTCCCTGACCGTCATCGTGCCAGACGGGGATGCTGCAACTGGCGCGCAGTTCGTCCAAAACCCGGTAGCAGTTAGGCTGGGAGATGTCTTCCAGATTCACCGCGCCCACGCTGGGTTCCAGCATCTTCACAAATTCTATCAGCCTGGCCGGGTCCGGCTTGCCTTGTGCGTCGCGGTTGTTCACGCAGAGCGCGATGGCGTCGATTCCGCCCAGATACTTCATCAGCATGGCCTTGCCTTCCATCACGCCCAAACCGCCGGCGGGACCGCAGTCTCCATCGCCCAAAACTCTGGTGCTGTCGCTCACCACGGCCACCAGATTGCTCCGGTTACTCATTTCGAAGGAAAGCTCGCTGTTGTCGCGAATCGCCGTCGAAACAGACGACACCCCGGGAGTGTACCAAACGTTGAACCAATTGAAATCCCAGACCCCAGCCTTGGGCAGAGTCTGCATCTTGCCCTGGTAGTGGATGTGAGCCAGTTCGGAGAGTTTTTTTAGAAAGGCCGTTTGCGCCGCAGAGCGCTTGGCGGGTGTATAATTGGCAGAAAAGTATGACTGGAGATTAGCCAGGTCAGTACGAAGTTCATCCATAGTTCATCCTAAAAATATAGTAAAACCAACTTTCGAGAAAGGTTTTTGTTGTCAATCTTTATCGGCCCAAAATCCGGCAGCCGTTCCCCGGCCATGGATCATTTGGTCATAATCAGTTTTCGGGTTCCCCGATAGTCTGCTGCGTTCATTTGGATCAGGTACACTCCGGCGGAAACCGCTTTCCCGCGGTCGTTTTTCCCGTCCCATAAGGCGCTGGATATCCCGGCCGGAGCCTCTGCGTCCACCAGAGCCCGAACCAGCCTGCCCCGGATGTCGTAGATGCTCAATTTCACTTTGCCCGCTTTCTGGAGTCTGTATCTGATCTGGGTTTCAGAATCCGCGGGGTTGGGGCTCAGGCCCAACAGCAGAGTGGAATTCAACGGTTGGACCGGATCTGAAGCGGAAACCGAAATCAGAGAAAAGCTGATGGTGGTGGTCAAGTCTGCGTTCACGATCACGTTCTCCAGAGTTTGCGGATTATAGTCCGTGGCTGAGGCTGAAACGGAATATGTGCCGGTGGGAAGGTGCAGTGAAAACACTCCGGAGTAGTTCGTCTGCGCCCCAAACTCAGTATCCAGCACCTGGACCGTGGCGTTGGGCAGAGGCCAGTTATCCGTGCCCACAACCGTCCCTTGCAAAGTTCCGGCCTGCATGGGGATGAAGACAAACCCGGTTTTGGGAAATTCACCGCTGATGGTGCAATTGGAGGGGGGAGCGGCTGGATTGAAGACAGCGGAATCGCTCTGGGATTTGCGGGCTCTGTTGCTGCCTGCGGTCTGTCCCCGAAACCGGTCTGAGGAGACGTAATACTGCGTGTCCATAGGCCTCTGGACCATCAGCACCAGGTTTTCGCCGTTCAGATACATGAAAGGCTCAAGTAATGGCAGTTCCACCATGTTATCGTTCGGGGGCAGATTCACCATGGAATCGAAGACAAGAGTCAGTTCCGTGCTGGGTATCCAGCCTGCAGACAGATTGGGCAGGGTGGTGGTCCCCAGCCAGACACGGAGCGGGATGTCAGTAAGGTTACTGATAAGATTGCTGAAAAACCTCAGTCCGGTTATCGCGCCGCTCAAGTTATCCATTTCCGCTGGATAATACAGGGTTTCAAACAGCGAGTTCTGGTAATAAAGGTCGATGGGAATTCTCAACAGCTCGCTGCCACTGCCCACTACAGTCACCAAAGTGTTCGGATAGGGATGCACATCAAAGAGATAGTTTGGAGACTGGTCGTTGTAAGGATTTTCATCCCAGGGCAGTATCACCTTGGCATAAATGGTCACCGCGCCTGCCGCGGAAGGAAGCCAGTTCAGGAAGACAGCCTGATTCTGCCCCGGCTGGATGTTGTAGCCGTTTTGAGTGGCCAGGATGCTGCCTGTCCCATCGTAAAGCTTGACCGTATAAACGTTTTGGGGCTGGGTACCCAAGTTTGAAACCGCAACTTCAAAGGCGAAGTTAACATTTACAATGGGCTGCAGATTGAGGTCCCAACTAATGGCGATTGCCGCCAAATCGTGCTCCAGAGACCGATCTGGCAGCTCCCTTTCAGATAAACCGTTCGCAGCCAGCGGTAAGGTGCCCGCAAGGCAGAGCAACAGGACATAAATTAGTTTTTTCATCGTATCTCCCGGCGGGGATCTAGCTCCGGGATTTTTTGCGGAATCGGAAGCCGTTGCCACGCTTAAAACAAGTCCAGCCTGTGCCTGTATCCTGTCAATGATTTTTCCATCAAATCGCGGTTCGGGTCTCGTTATTCTTTCCCAAAAACGTGCTTCGCGACAAAAAGTGCTTGACAGCAGTACATTTACCGCAAAAGAGTGTCTTCAGACAAAGAGAAAGAACTATGAAAATATGCATCGTATCCAATTCCCACCACACAACGGATGTGCGCCTTTACTACAAAATTGCGCGCAGCCTGACGAAGCTGGGAGAGGTGCATCTCATTTGTGCCAGAGGAGTTCGCAACGCCGCGGCAAATCCTTTTCAGGACGTGGTGGAAACCGAATCCAGTTGGTACGCTCTGCCGCTGCTCTATAAGAAGGCCAAAAAAATCAAGCCGGACATCGTGATTTGCGTGGAGCCGCTGACGGTTTTCGTGGGCCTGGCTCTGCGCCGGAAGCTCAAGTGCAAACTGATCTTCGACATCCACGAGTTTTTCCCCGACGCTTTCGCGGAGAAGTTCCGTACTCCCTTGAACTGGTTCATGAAGTACCTCTATCTGGGTTTCGAACGTTGGTTGCAAAGCAAAGTGGACGCCACCACCGCGGTCAGCGAGAAGATTCTGGACCAGCTTCAGCCCCGCGCCAAGCGTAAAAATGCCGTCGCCATCCCCAATTACCCCGTAAAAAACGTCTGGGACAACAACTGCGAGGTTCCGATGGAACTGAGCACCATCTGCGGGATGAACTTCGACCTAATTTATATCGGCGGGCTCACTTCCGACCGCGGCATCCTCAAAATCCTCAAAAGCGTGAGCATCCTCAAAAAAGAGTTTCCCGCCATGAACGTGCTGATCCTGGGCAAATTCTTCAGCGCCGAGGTGGAACAGAAATTCAACGAACTGCTGAACAGTTTGAATCTGAACGCAATGATCTATTATCAGAGCTGGATTCCGGCTGAAAAGATCGGCCTCCTGCTAAAACGCAGCCGCGTGGGTCTCTGGGTTTTCAATCCGCTCAACCGCAGAATGAGACGGGCTTTGCCGCTCAAGGTGCTGGAATATTTCGCCGCCGGATTGCCGGTGGTAACCATCAACACTCCCCTGATGCGCGGATTGGTGGAGAAAAACGGCCTGGGCGCCTGCTGCGAATTTCAGAGCGCCAGCATCGCCAAAGCCGTCGCCAGTCTCCTGCGCATGAAGAAAAGCGAATACCGGCTGATGAGCAAACGCTGCAGCGACATGATCGAAGAGAAATACAACTGGGAAGCCATTGAGCCGAAACTCCTGGATTTGGTGCAAAAGCTGGCACCACAATAAGATGCACATCCTTTATATCAGCTATTTTTATCCCCCCCTGGGCGGTCCGGCCGCGCTGCGCAACGTTAAAACGGTAAAATACCTCGCCTCCTGCGGCATCACCTGCGATGTAATCACAGTCCGGGACATCGAATACATTTACCGCGATCCCGCTCTGCTGGAGGAAAGTGAAGCGCTCAGGATTATCCGCACAGATTCCCTGGACCCAATGGCCCTGCTTAAAAAGAGCCGCGGCGTTGGGGACGGCGAACTCTCCCGGATCTATTTGCGCACCCCGGAGAAACTCAAACTCCTTGTCCGGCAGCTACACCCCATCGACAACAAAATCGGCTGGCTGCCAAAGCTGATCAAAGCAGGACGCAAAGCCATCTCGGAGCAAGACTACGATCTGATCTACGTTTCACTGGGGCCCTTCTCCTCGGGGCTGGGAGCCTACGCCCTTTCCAGAGAAAGCGATATCCCCCTGGCCTTGGATTTGCGCGATTACTGGACCCTGCTTTCGGACTACAATTTACAAGGCGCCCTCAACCGAAAATTTTCCCAAATCTGGGAGAAAACCATCTATCGCCATGCCAGCCTGATTGTCACCGCAACCGAAGGCATCGGCACGGCCGCAGCGGGGGCCTTTGGCACCGATCTTCAGGAAAAGACGATCACGGCTTACAACGGCTGGGATGAATCCGATTTTGCGGAACTTCCGGAGGCAGAACCCAGTTCTGGCTTCAGTTTCGCCTATTTTGGCAATATCTATGCCCGCCGCAGTCTGCGTCATTTCTACGCCGCCTTGAAGCGCCTCCGCGCGGAGAACGCTCTGCCGCAAAACACCCGGGTCCAGCTCTATGGCAATTTTTTCCGCGAAACCCTGGAAGAGATAGCCAACAGCGGGATCGCGGATATGATCGACCTCATCCCCCAACTCAGCCACCGCGAGGCACTGGACGCGATGCAAAACTCCGACGCCCTGCTCTTAATCGTCAATAGCAGCAGCCCGCGGGGAACGCTCACCTCCAAAATTTTCGAGTATCTGCGCGCCCAAAAGCCCATCATGGCGATGGTTCCAAGCCATGGCGAGGCACCCGACCTGCACCGAAAATGCGGTCATGAGCTCATCTGCGCGATGGAATCCACCGACAGCATCCACCACTGCCTCAAACGTTTATTTGCCGGGGAGACCCCAGATTACCGCGTACCCTGGGAACTGGAAAGGCAAAAACAGGTCGGGCTTCTGGCGGAAAAACTGAACAGCCTCTTCTAAGCCGTTTATTTCAAATCCACAGGACCCTCAAACAAACTTTTCCCGCCTCTTTAGTCTGAGACATGCAGGACTATCATTTCCCCCAGCGAATAGTTGATAAAATAGAGCTCTCGATATCCAACATCATGTAACGAATTACGAAGTTTTTTTGCCTGCCATTTTTCAATCTCCTTTAGATCGTTGGATCTGTCAACTTTTTCGGGACGAGTCATGGCTCCCGTGATCAATACGGTATCAATACGGAATCAATACGGGTGAGATCCGTATTGATTCCGTATTGATACCGTATTGATAATGGGGGGCGAAGGCAAGCGAAAGCAAGAGATTTGCCAAAATCTTGCCGAGATCCCCTATTGAAAATCATTCACCCAGCTCAGGCTAACTGCAAAATAATCGCAGATATGGCTCATAAAATGCAACTAATAAAATGATTGAATTAGATTTTGTCTGGAAGACGGTTAGTTACTCCAAAGCCAGGCAGACAAAGGGGATATGTCCCATGATTGAGATGATTGGCAGCGCCGGGCAACCGACGCGAACAGGCTCACGGACGCTCCGGTGCAAACGTCTTTTGTGATTCAGCGGTTTTAGGGACCGCAGAGGAGCA
>CAXYWN010000149.1:0-5488 GCA_964292625.1 uncultured bacterium | reverse complement strand
AATAGATTAGGGATGAACAGGATGAAGGGGATTTAAAAGGATTGAGAATTGAGAAGGGTGTTGTTTTCTATCTGAAATATCGTCCCGATGGGACTTTTGCGAACATATTTGCTGGATCTCAGTCTGCGTATATTTACTGATGTTCCTTATGCCACTTGGTGGCCCGGTCAAAATGTACTACTATTAACTTAAACATAAATCTCCCACTGGAGCAGCATGCCGTTGCTGCTGAATATAGCTCTCGCAGGAAGAGCGTCCTGATCTACAAATGTAAAAAAAATTAAAAAATGCAGGGGGAATCATCCCCCTGCACCTTCAAGGGTTTCTCAATGCGAAACTCGTTTGCTTTGCTTCAAGCCTGGCAAAAGGCAAAAAGGACAAAAGCCAAAAGTCAAGGGGAAACCCTGCAGAGGCGGAAGCCTGTAAGGTAGTGGCTAAGGCTCGAAGACAAGCTTTTTGAGGTCTTCCTCGGTGACGTTTTCGGCGCGGTTGCGCTGGGTCATGAGGGCTGCTCCCATGGCGATGGCTAGGTTTTTGTCCTTGAGTTTTAGCATTGGAGGCAACTAAGCAAAGGACTTACTTCAAATGCCTCGGAACGCTTCAACCGGAAAATAAAGAAAGTGATGTCTGGCAGATATGGACTAAAGTCCCAAGATACTACCCGAAATCTTGTCTATTCTCTCTGGTTTAAGGAACTGGTCGATAAAGGCAGACCATTTTTGCATGATGAGTCGCTTATCGCCACTCTTAATATCTCCCGAATCTGTGAAGAAAATGTCGATTGGGCACACTTAGACCACTTATTCTCGTAGTGTAGTAGTAAGGCTGCGTAATATGGTGGCTTATTTTGAACAGTCTCCGTTGGCAACAAGCTAGCTTAATGAAAAAAGAGATTGACTGGAATAATGAGATGATAAACAGTGTAATCGGTCGTTTGACCTTAGATAGAGTGCGAGAGGCGAGGGCTTAAAATGTTCTCAAAGAACCCAAAAAATGAGTTTGAATTTACACCAAGCTTTGGGACTCAACTGGACTGAAGGAGGTCCATCATGAAAAAGTGTGTTTTAACTATTCTAGCTACCCTGATCTGTTTGTTTTTGTTTGCCCGGGACATTAGCTCCACCTCTGCAAGTGGAAATTTTAATTGGGGCTATCCCTCCACCTGGATCGGAGGCATCGTCCCCAACGCAGCTGATAATGTGATTGTCAATTGCAACATAGTATTGAATCAATATTCCAACCCTGCCTGCAATCATCTGGTCAACAATGGCACCATCCAAAACAACGCCAATATTTCCGGGTCTCTCACTATCAATGGAAACCTGGAAATCAATGGCACTATCAATAACGCGGGTAACACCTGGAACTTGACTGTCTATCTGGCTGGCGACCTGGCCAATTATGGAACCATCCAGATCAGCGAGGTGTACATAAACGGTACTCAAAACCAAGATATCGTGAATGTGGGGACTATCAGCGTCGGCAATTTCTACCTTGTTTCCGAGATTGGTGCTGCGGCTTGGTATTTCAATGGTAATCTGCTGGGTAATGGTGCGCAGATCGCAATCAACGTCGCCAATCTGGGCGTTTGGCATCCGATAAGCGCTACAGAGACAGGAAGACTCATCACCATCAGCAATATTGCTACCTTTCTGAGCGTACCAGAGAATGTCAGCAGCTATCTCAGCGGCAGTGAACTCAAACTCCGCTGGAACCAGGTTCCTGGTGCCCTTCACTATAACGTTTATTACGCAGAATATCCCGAAGGTCCTTTCACCACCTTGCTAAGTCAAGTTTTTGATAACGATCTTAGCGATGGCTTTGTCAGTGCCGACCTTTCCGGATCTGAGCCACACCGCTTTTATCAGGTGAAGGCTGGGAACTAACGAAACCCTCTTCAACAACCCACTAACCACAGAGCAAAGCAGAGAAAAGAGGAGAAAAGCAGAGAGCGGACATTGATGATTGGGTGCGAGATATAGACTGCGTTGACACAGATCCTCGACCTTTTCATTCTGTCATCCCGGCCTCCGGTATTGAATCAAAACAAGTCCTGGTCAAAATCACGACAATACTTCATCGAGAGGTGGGAAAAATTCTTTCTCATCTCTGTCACTATGGGGTGTAACGCCCGTAATGACCTGTGTTACCGTTACTATGCTTATGGCTTTTTGTTGGCTTTCAATTCGTTTAGAAAATCCTCTTTCCAGGTATCGTTGGCAGAGATCGCTTAAGCAATACGCGCAAAATAAACATTGACAGAATTCCGGCTTTGATTATTATGAACATATGTTCACTCAAGGAAGAAGATAAATGGGAAGAAAGAGAATATTTAGACACGTTCAAGCTACCCCAGTAGTCAAGGGATTCAAGCCTTTCGGAAGGCTCGAAGGGAAGCTCCCTGAAATTGTGGTCTCAATAGACGAATATGAGGCCATCAGATTGCTGGACCATGAAAACCTAACTCAATTGCAGGCAGCCAAATTAATGCAGATATCACGTCCCACCCTTACTCGTATTTACGACAGCGCCAGGCGCAAGTTTGCCACAGCCATCGTTGAGGGCGCAAATCTGCTCATCGAAGGTGGGGATATCAAGCTCAGGGAACATATTTTCTGGTGTGAAGATTGCGGCGAGTTTTCCGAGACGGGAGAGAAATATCTTTTTCATTGTCCGGCCTGCGAAGGCCCCCACATCGTCACCCTTGATGAATGCTATCAATATCAATGCAAACAATGCGGCAAATGTTATCATGGAGGTAAAAATGCCAGGATATGACGGAACAGGACCCCGTGGCGAAGGCGCCGGCGGCAGAGGAATGGGACGCAGAAATAGATGCGGCCAGGGAATAGGCGCAGGAAACGCACAGAATACGGTTTCCGGCAGCCAGGGCTATGTTTATGAATATACAATGGAAGAACTGATAGAACGCAAGACAGCTCTGGAAAAGGAGATCATCTGGATAGGAGAGCGGATAAAAGAGTTTAAGCTGGAATCCTCTGACTAAAGACTAATGTATCAAGATATAAAAATCAAAGCAACAAATACACAGGAGAAATAATGAAAATAGCCATTCCACTTACCGATGGCAAGCTGAGCGCCCATTTCGGACACTGCCAAGTCTTTGCCATTTACACCATCGAAAACAACAACATTGTAAAAGAAGAGACTGTTGATCCCCCAGCCCACGAACCCGGTTCTCATCCGGCTTTTTTGCGCGAGCTTGGCTGCAGCGTGGTTATCGCTGGCGGGATGGGCAGCCGCGCCCAAGAACTGATGTGCGGCAACGGAATCGAGGTAGTGGTGGGAGCGCCGCAGCTTCCCCTCAAAGAACTGATTAGTATGTATCTGCAGGGAAAACTTGAATCCGGCGAAAACGGCTGTGACCACTGATGAATATTGCCATCGCCAGCGGAAAAGGAGGCACCGGAAAGACGACCTTGGCCGTCAATCTGGCTCTCCGCGCCGCTGAAACACAAAGAATTGCCTTGCTGGACCTCGATGTGGAGGAACCGAACAGCGGTATCTTCATAAAAGGCGAGCTGAAACACGAACAGCAGATGTTTCGGGCAGTTCCTGTCTGGAATAAGGCGGCCTGCACCCTGTGCGGCAAATGCGTGGAAGTCTGCCAGTTTAACGCAGTATTGAAGCTTGTCAATACCATCCTGGTACTGCCGGAGCTTTGCCATTCATGTTACGCCTGCAGCGAACTTTGCCCCGTGGACGCTCTGCCCATGCAGAACAGCCCCTTGGGTTGGCTGCGTCATTATGGCAGAGGACAGCTCGATTTTGTGGAAAGCAAACTCGACATAGGGGTTGAGGCATCCGCGCCGTTGATTGACCAGACCCTGAAATACGCCGAGAAGAACTTTGCAGAGGCCGCATATCAATTTAGCGACTGCCCTCCGGGAACTTCGTGCGCTGTGATCACCGCCACCAAAGACGCAGATTTTATTCTCCTGGTAACCGAGCCGACCCCCTTCGGACTCTATGACCTCAGCCTGGCCGTGGAAACGATGCGCCATCTGAGCAAATCCATGGCAGTGGTTGTGAATAGGGTGGGGATTGGCAACGACGAGGTTTTCCGTTATTGTGAAGCTGAAGGCATACCCGTCTGGGCCAGCTTTCCCAATGATCGCGCCATTGCGGAGCTCTACTCTCGCGGAGAAATTATCTACCAGCAAGTGGATGCATTCCGCGCAGGTCTGGATGCCATAATGGCAGAATTAGCCAAACTTGGAGGTACGCTGTGAAAGAAATAGTAATCATTTCAGGCAAAGGCGGCACGGGGAAAACCTCGGTTGCCGCGGCCCTGGCTTTCATGGAGAAAAGTTTGGTGATGGCAGATTGCGATGTGGACGCCGCTGACCTGCATCTGATCCTGAAACCCACAGTGGAAAGCAGCGAAGACTTTTACAGCGGAGTAAAGGCTGTGATTGACGCAGCCAAGTGTACCGGCTGCGGGCTCTGCGAGGAAATCTGCCGTTTCAACGCCATCACCCATCCGGGCGGACTTTATCAGGTCAATTCCCTGGATTGCGAAGGCTGCGGTTATTGCTACTGGGTTTGCCCCGTAAAAGCGATTAGCCTGCCGGAACAGAAAGTGGGGCAGAGCTTCATATCCCAAACGAAGCTCGGCTGCAAACTTGTGCATGCCAAACTGGGCATCGGAGCCGATAATTCTGGAAAACTGGTGGCCAAGGTCAAAAAAGACGCCAAAGCGCTGGCTGACAAGAACGGCTTGAACTATTTGCTGGTGGACGGTTCCCCCGGAATCGGCTGTCCGGTAATCGCCTCGCTGTCGGGAGCGGATTTTGTGCTGCTGGTAACCGAGCCAACTCTCTCCGGCCTCAGTGACCTGAAAAGAGTATGGCAGCTGGCTGCCCAGTTCAGGATTCCCTCTAGTTGCATCATTAACAAGGCGGACATTAACCCGCAAATCACAGAACGAATCAAGGAATTTCTACTGCAAAACGATATTCTGTTGGTGGACGAAATCCCTTACGACGAAGATTTTTCCCGGGCGATCACGCTCGGCCAGAGTTTGGTGGAATACGATCCTGCCAAGTGGCAGCCACGTTTTGCCAGAATCTGGGAAACATTGACAAAGGAGTTACAATGAAAATAGCCTTCACAAGCACAGGTACCGGCTGGGACGCCAAAATGGATCCCCGCTTCGGACGTACCGACTACCTTCTCTTCTTCGATGAGGAGAAAAACGAACTTACTCATTTCGATAACAGAGAGATCAGCAGCGTGGCACACGGTGCCGGGCCCAAGACAGCGCAGCTAATATCCGAGCATGGAGCCCAAGTGCTGATTACCGGAAACGGACCTGGCGGAAATGCCGCCATGGCCCTCAAGGAAATGAAGCTCAAAATCTATCTGGGCGCCGGCGGCATGACCGTCCGCGAAGCCTACAAAGCGTATCAGGAAGGAAAACTCCCCCAAGGAGGTTAACCGTGCCTAATCGAGACAAAACCGGCCC
>CAXYWN010000148.1:0-5489 GCA_964292625.1 uncultured bacterium | reverse complement strand
CCCTTTTAGTTTCTTATACCGGACGTAAAAATCCAGCCTGCCGGCGTAGTCGTCTTCTGGATACTCGTAGCCAGTTGAACCTTCGGTTGCCGAAGGCTCGTGGCTATGAAAGTTGGAAGCGAAGTTAAGTCCGCCCCACACACTAAGCCTGGATCGGCCGCCTTTGGGGTTCACTTGGGAGACAAAAGTTTGAGATTTGATCAGCACGCCGTGATCGTTCAAGGCTGTGATCACCGCGCTGTACTGGTTTGTTTTGGGTTTCGGATCGCGGTAGGTGAGCAGGTTTTCCGTGATCGCCGCTTGAGCAGTGACCTTACGTCCGTTCACCCAGACATCGATGGTCCTGTAATCAAGCAGATCGGCGATGGCGAAATAGGAAACGGCCAGCACGTATTCGCCATTTTGGGCAAAATCGTCGTCAGTGCTCAGCAGGACAAATCCCTGTACCTCTTTTCCATTCTGGATGGCGGCTTTCAGGGTGAAAAGCTGTCCGCCCAGAGCTTCGTCCGGATAGCGGAAACTTGTGCCGTCGATAAGTTCGAATTCAAACCAGTATTGTATATCCTGGCCTTGCAGTTCCTGGGGTAGAAGCTGTGCCGTGTAGTTTGAAGACCCGGGCAAAAGAGCCTCCATGACTTTGCAAGATTGTCCGGTGCTGCCGGCGGGCCTGTAACAAAGGTCGATCCTGGCAATGGTTTCGGCTTCAGCGGGGATTTCCAGGCTGAGGTTCACGCTTTCCCCGGGCTCGTAATTCTGAGGCGGTTCGTGGATCGCGATGAGCCCTGCCAGCGAAACGCTAATAGCGATTAGGAAGATGAGGAGTAGTGTTTGTTTCATAAAAGCGCCTCACCAAACCAATTCAACGTATTTGACACGGCCCTGAGCGTCGGCCATGGGCACAGTAATGCTTCGCTGATCCTGCTCCGGAGAGGGTTTTATCAACGCAAGTTCTTCCGGCGTGAGGTCGGAATCTTTGGTGGGGCGTATTTTTGCGACGCCACGGGAGGGCACTTCGGCAGTTTTTCTGGCCCCGATCTCCGAACTGGTACCATCAGCGCCTGTCAGCAGCACCGTTCCTGAAAACACCGTTATTTTGACCTTTTCTCCTCCAGTCGATTTCACCAGAAATGATGCGCCATTTGAACTCATTTTACTCTTTCCGTGGAACACCGCCAGGGACCCTTCATCAGATTGGTGTTTGATATAGAGGCTGCCTTTGGCGATTTCAGCCTCTTTGTTATACCCCGTTTGGCCCGCTCTGGAGTTTATTTTCACCATCGTGCCAGAAAAGAGATGCAGGCTGGCGAGGCCATCGATGAATTTGCAGCTAAGGCCGGATTTGCTGCCGGTTTCGATCTCATCGTTATTCTCCAGGATACCGCCGGTGGCGAATTTTACGTTCTTGTTGGCCCGGACCAGCGTTGTTCTTCCGGACTTGGAGGAGACTACGGCGATCCCTGAAGCAGGGAGGAAAGCGGCATTGAGCAGAATCACGCAGATGAATAAAAGTGTCTTTTTCATCTTCAACCTCAGTCCCAAACCGTGATTCCAACCTGCTGACCGAGCAACTGCTCGATCAGGTCGATGGCGCTCTGGCCGCTGTAGCTGCGGCCTTTCCAGATAATCTCGCCTGTTGGCCTGAATCCTTCATTGAACAGGCCTTCAAGCATGTCTTCCTTCAGCGAGTTCAGCGCCGCACTGATCCTGTGAACAGAGTCTTCGCCGCTTTCAAACTGGGTGTAGTGGAAAAGGTTCCAGCCGCTGGAGATGACTCCCTGGTCATCATCGCGCCAAGGCTCCGCGGGAATGCGAGGATTCAACTCAGTCCAGCGTGGACTGCTGATCCGCCAGGCATAAATATTTCCCGGCGTGAAGGGCAGAAATTCAGCGAACTGATTTCCATAAACGTCTGTTTCATAGAAAACAGAACCCGTGTTGGAAAGGCTGTTTACGTCCGGAGGCAGGTTTTGCGGAAATTCCCGAATTGTGATTCGGTATTGGTTGATTTCGGTATCGATGCTGTTCCAGAGGAAATCCACCGGATTTTGGTCCACGCCAGGAGGATTCGAGCCGACCGGCGAACCGGGGCTGAGCAGGGAGATAGCACCGGCGCCGCGAACGTGAATGCTGAAAGCCGCCTCGCTGGCGTTGCTCCAATTATCGTGTCCGCTGATTTCAGGCTGTACCTGTACCCTCAGGCTGAGGATTCCGTCGGGAAAATATCCTGCCATCACGGCTTGCCGCAAGACCGGGCTGCGATTGGTGATCTCGTCCAGGGAAAAGTTGATGCTGCCAATACGGTTGAAAAGTGCGGAGGCCTGGTTGGTGACCAGATCCTGGTTGGTGAGCGGCACAAACTGACCATGAGCCGGGATCGCATTTTCAGAAATGTACTTAGCCGTGACCAACGGATCGCTGACCCCGCTCCAGAAAATCTGCAGTCTCAGATAGAAGCGAGAATCCTGAGCAGAATCATTTTTAACCAGCAGAGTCGTTAGAATAGGCTGATTCCAGGGAGTGGTAGGATCGAAACTGGCTGTTTTGAACGAATTCACGAATATTTGTTGCGGCATAAAACTTGCCGTGATATCCGGATTTTGTCCCCAGAGGCCAAATAACGTTAGCAGTAGAGCCATTAGTAGCAGCAGATGTTTTCTCATAATTCCTCTTAATTTTGTGTATTGATTTATAAAGCCAGGCGTACGATCTTTTCCATTAGGTCTGGAAAATTGATCCCCACAGCCTTGGCAGCCATCGGAGTCAGGCTCAGAGGTGTCATTCCTGGCAGGGTGTTCACTTCCAGAAAATAGGGTTTGTCGCCATCATAGCGAAAGTCGATCCGCGCATAGCTCCGCAGACCGAAAACCTGCCAAAGCCTCTCCGCGTATAGCTGGATCAACTGCGACAACCCATCCTCGACTGGTGCCGGGGCCAGGTATTCAGAGCGGCCCGCCTTGTATTTGTTCTCGTAATCGTACCAACCCGTCAGGGGCCGAATCTCCACCAAAGGTAGCGCCTGACCGTCCAGAACTGTTGCAGTAAACTCGCGGCCGGGGATAAACTTTTCCAAGAGCGCACTGGAACTGTATTTGAGGGCATGCTTTGCCGCTTCTCTGAGTTGGGAAATATCCTCCACCTTGCTGATGCCGACTGAGGAGCCGGCATCGTTGGGCTTCACAATAAGCGGCATTCCTAGTTTTTCGGCGATGCCCTGCAGGTCACGCGGATCCGCATAATCGTTGAGAAGGTCATCTCGCAGCAGAATCCAGTCTGCCACGGGGATTCCCTCTTCTTTGGCCATAAGTTTTGAAACGTATTTGTCCATGGCCAGCGCGCAAGCTTGAAACCCTGATCCCGTATGGCGAAAGTCGGCCAGTTCCAAAGCCGCCTGCACCTGCCCGTTTTCTCCAGAACCGCCGTGCAAGCCCAGAAAGACGACATCTGTCGCCAGTTCTTTCAGCTTGACTATCAGTTGGCTTAGATCGGAAAAGTCGGACAAATCAAGTTCCGCGACCTTATAGCTTTTTTCGCGCAGACCGTTGGCGATTGCCGCTCCGCTGATCAGCGATATCTCCCGTTCCGGCGAATCGCCGCCTTTTAATACTACTATTCTTTCCATTGTTCCTCTGTGATATTCACTTGAAATCGATCCTGATTTCAGCCCAGAATCTTGAAAAAGAGCTCCAGTTCGAAGCCCAGAGCGGCTTTGAATCTTGCCACCTCCGGGTAGTTGGCACCGCAGAAATCCAGCTCCTGGAATCTTGACTTGAGCATCTCCACCAGAAGTAAACTGTGCAAAGCGCTGGCTCCGCGTTTCAGGTCTTGGGGCCGCGTACTGCGCATAATCGAATAACCCCGGCTGTCATTTTTGCCGCCCAGCACCAGGTTCGAGCTTACAATCCGGTCCTCATCCATTAGATTGAATTGAGCGATCAGATCCTCTTTGTATAGCCTATCCATCCAATTCCGGAAAGCTGGGTAGGATACGCCCAGGTTCTTTTGCTTACGGCCATACAGGTCCTTCAACAGGACAACAAACTCTGCAGGTTTATACTCCTCCATAAGCCGATAATCGTGCTTTTGAGCAGACCGCAGTTTCTTACGCTCGTCTTTCAAGACGCTCAGCTCTTTGCTGCAGTCATGGGTAAAAGTGTAATAAGGCACGGCTTTCAACCCCTGCCAGGTAAAACCGCGGATGTCTTGATTATGCGGAGTCAGGTTGAATTGCATCCGCTTATAGCGTGACTTCAGAAATATAGCCACTTCGGTGGAGACTTTGAGCTCGTCCAGCATATTGCGGTTGGGCTCCCGTCCTTTTTCCCAGAAGAACCACAAACCTTCATAGTACGCGCTCATCGGACAAATCAGCCTTCTCAGGCCCAGGCTCTTCTTTTCGTAAAGCGGCAACGCTGCAACCAGTTGTTCTCCCTTGTGACACAGCAATTGAAAAGCCTCGAGCTGATGCAGTTCTGCCACGGCGAGCATGAAGCGCGGATCAATCCAGATGGGCACTGAAGTCAGGCTGGAGTCTGCCAGAGTTTGGATGCTCAATTCGTACATAGCTTCAGAGATATTTTTGCAGGATGTTGATTAGCTCTTCCAACTGAAAGGGTTTCAGGATATAGTCAGAAATTCCTTCCTCCATAGCAGCGGAAACTGCTTTCATTCCCATATAGCCTGTCATAATCAGGCAAAAAACGTTCGGATAGGTTTGCCGTATTTCCTTCATCAATTTGATCCCATTGTGCAGACGGACGCTGTTGTCAATCAGCGCCAGGGCATATTTTTCTTTTTGAAGATATTCAACCGCCTCTTCGTAATTTTGAGCGATATCCACCTCATAGTCCCTTGAGCGCAAAAAATCTCCGATGACTTCACGCAGAAGCCGGTCGTTATCTACCAGTAAGATCCTCGCGTTCATTGTACCGCCTTGCTTTGGGTTATAGTCCGCATGTCGCGGTTGGCTTCCTAAAAGAAGCCGGACGAAGAAGCATTATTGTACTTTTCGGCATTATCCTGAACCCATAGAAAACGTCAATAGAAAATTATTCTACTGCTTTGGATCAGTGCTTGGGAGAAATTAATATCCGCCGACAACCTCTTTGGTTACTTTCGACAACCCCTTTGGAAATCTAACCACAATTATTTCCAAACCGCTTGTCGAAGAATCCCCCAAAACAGCCAATATTTCCAAACCTCTCAAATCCACCTATCTCACCACCCACATACATTTTAACCCTCATTCCTGCTTTTCCAAGCCCCCTGTCCCCTCTCAATTAACATTTTTGTATTGACTGATTTCGGCTTATATTATTTATGGAGTCATTAATATTTATGAGGTACCAATGAAAGGAAAAGTTAAGTGGTTTAACAAGAATAAAGGTTACGGCTTTATTATCACAGACGACAACAAAGAGTATTTCGTGCACTGGAAGTCCATTGTCACCAATTCCCCCCCGGAATTGAAGGTGCTCGAGCAAGACGAAATC
>CAXYWN010000147.1:0-5489 GCA_964292625.1 uncultured bacterium | reverse complement strand
CAGAAAGACCAAAGGCGAGAGACTGCCGATCATCACATCCTGCTGTCCGGCTTGGGTGAAATACGCCGAACAAAGCTATCCTGCCCTCTTGGAAAACCTTTCCAGCTGTCGCTCGCCCCAACAGATGTTCGGCGCCATCGCCAAGGAACGTCTGCCCGAGCTGCTGAAAGTGGATAAGAAAGACCTTGTGGTGGTATCCATCATGCCTTGCACAGCCAAGAAATTCGAATGCAAGCGTCCGGAATTCACCCACGATGACATCCCGGATGTAGATATTGCCCTCACCACTCAGGAGCTGGGCCGCATGATCAAGGAAGCGGGTATAGATTTTGACTCTGTGGAACCCGAATCCTTTGATTTGCCGATGGGCTTTGCCACCGGTGCCGGAGTTATCTTTGGCAACAGCGGCGGTGTGTCCGAAGCGGTGTTGCGCTATGCTGCCGACAAATTCAATATCCCCGTGCCGGAAAACATCGTGCTGCAAGAAGTTCGCGGCACATCCGGACTCCGTGAAGCCACCCTGGCCGACGGCAATCTGAAAATTGCTGTGGTGCATGGCCTCAGAAATGCGCAGGAGATTTGCGACAAGATTATCGCCGGAGAAGCCCAGTACGACATCGTGGAAGTGATGGCCTGTCCCGGCGGCTGCACCGGCGGTGCGGGACAACCCATCGTTACCAGCCACAAACAGCGCAGAAACCGTACCACTACTCTGTATAATGCCGACAAAACCATGCCCATGCATCGCGCCCAGGACAACCCCTTCATCCAGGAACTCTATGACGAACTGCTGGAAGAGCCAAACAGCCACAAAGCGCATGATCTTTTGCACACTGCCTACAGGCATCGCAAACGTATCGACGACGACGAGCTGTCTTTCTCCACCGGCGACGCCAAAGATCGCTGCAAAATCCGCGTCTGCGTAGGCACATCATGCTATCTGCGCGGTTCCCAGGATATCCTGGCCAAGACCCTGCAAATGGTGGAAGAAAACGCCTGGGGCAGCTACTTCGATATCGCTGCCACCTTCTGCAGCGAGAAATGTGATAAGGGACCCAACGTATCCGTGGGCGACAATGTGATCCACCGTGCGGAATTGGCCAACATCAA
Source organism: uncultured bacterium (assembly GCA_964292625.1). Classification (GTDB taxonomy): domain Bacteria; phylum Cloacimonadota; class Cloacimonadia; order Cloacimonadales; family Cloacimonadaceae; genus Syntrophosphaera. The sequence goes on along the minus strand of CAXYWN010000147.1, from coordinate 4,379 downwards.
ACAACTCATCACAGAAGAAGCTAAAAGAAGAGCAAAATGAAAAAGATCCTGATCTGCATGGGAAGCTCTTGTTTCGCCCGGGAAAACAGAGAAAACCTCAAGCTGATTCAAGAGTTCCTGCGGAATCATGGAATTAGCGACAGCGTGCACATCGAAGGCTCCCTCTGCATGGGACAATGTGCCATGGGCCCCAATATCAGCATCAACGGCAACGAATATCATGAAGTTAAAAGTGAAGCTTTGCCGGAGATACTTAGGAAAGAACTGTTGGAGATATGAACAAACCTATATACACCGAAAAAACCGAGTGCCAGGATTGCTACAAATGCGTGCGCGCATGCCCCGTAAAAGCAATCCGGGTGGTGGATGGCAGCGCTCAGGTGATGCCGGAAGCCTGCATCCTCTGCGGCACCTGTACAGAAGTCTGCCCCGTTGGCGCCAAGAAGATCCGGGACGACCTGGGAGACGCGATGTTGCTCCTAAAACAAAAAAGCCAAGTCTATGTCTCCCTGGCCCCCACCTACAGAACTGAGTTCAGCGGCTTGCATAGCGACAGGCTGATCGCCGCCATCAAGACCTTGGGTTTTGCCGGTGTATCGGAAACAGCGTTGGGTGCGCAGGAGGTTTCAGCCTCCTGCGCCCAACTCCTCAGAGAAGGCACCAATCCTCTGTGGATATCATCTGCCTGCCCCAGTGTGGTGCATCTCATCGAGCAATACTATCCGCATCTGGTGCCCAACATCACCCCCGTGGTATCGCCTGTGCAGGCACATACAAGGATGCTGAAAGAGGCATTTTCGGATGAAATCGGCGTGGTTTTCATCGGCCCCTGCGTGGCCAAGAAAAATGAAGCGCTGGATGAAAATAGCTTTGATGTGGCGCTCACCTTCACCGATCTCAGGCGCTGGTTCAACATCAGCAATATCGATTTGACCTCCCTGGATCTGAACCAAAGCTTCAGTTTGGGCTCCGCGGAGGAAGGCGGTTTGTATCCCATCGATGGCGGGATGATTGAAGGCGTCAAATATTACAATCCGCCCGAAAACACACTGTTCATGAGCTTCTCCGGAGTTCAGGGGGTAGTGGAAGCCTTTGATGATCTGGATGTAAATAGTTTTGACTGCCCTGTATTTATCGAAACCCTGGCCTGCATGGGCGGCTGCGTGAACGGCCCCGGGGTCAGCAAACGCGGCTCCACCGTGCAGAAACGCTATAAGATTGAAAACCTCACCCCCGCCGCGCCCAAAACGCGCGATCTGCACCCGTTGGAAATTCAAGCCAGCTTCCACGACCGTGAGATCAAGCAAAAAACCTATACTAAAGCCCAAATTGCCGCGGCGCTACTGAAGATTGGCAAAAAGCGAAAAGAGGAAGAGCTGAATTGCGGAGGCTGCGGCTACGATACCTGCCGGGAGTTTGCCCGCGCCCTGATCGAAGAAAAAGCTGAGCCGGCGATGTGCGTGTCCTACCTGCGCAAGCTCGCCCAAAACAAAGCGGCAGCTCTGATCAAAGCCATGCCTTCCGGTGTGGTGATCGTGGATGAAAACCTCAAAATCATCGAATCCAACCAGCGTTTCATCGAAATCATCGGCGGTGATGCCCGCATCGTCTCGGAAGCGGATCCAGACCTCGAAGGCGCCTATCTGGAGCGCATGATAGATTTTCATGAGCTCTTTTCCACCGCCATCAAGGAAGGCACGGAGGTTCAGGTTCAGGACATCCGGCGCAACGGCAGAATCATTCGGCTCACCCTGTTTTCCATCCACAAGCATCACGTCTTGGGCGGCATCCTGCAGGATATCACCGAGCCTGTGATCCAGCGCGAGCAGATCATCGAAAAAGCCAGCGAAGTGATGCGCAAGAACCTCTCCACTGTGCAGCAAATAGCTTTCCTCCTGGGCGAAAACGCAGCCGACAGTGAAGTGCTGCTTTCCTCGATCGTGAAGAGTTTCGGCAAAAAGGTCTAAGCAGAAGATGGAATACTTTTTAGAAGCTGACTACTATCAAATCTCCAAACACGGCTACCAATCCTGCGGCGACAGTTTTTACAGCGTGAAGAGCGATGACGGCATCATCTGCGTGCTGGCAGACGGCCTCGGCAGCGGCATCAAAGCCAGCGTGCTGGCCACTCTTACCACCACTATGGCGGCCGGCTTCATCTCTGCCAAGATGAGCATCAAGCGTGCCGCCGAGGTCATTTTGGAGACCCTGCCCGTCTGCTCCTATCGCAATATCGGCTACAGCACCTTCACCATCATCGACGCCAAATACGATGGTCATGTGCGGATCATTGAGCATGATAATCCCCCTTACGCGCTGGTTAGAAATCGGCAGATTGTGGAAGTGGAAAAGCATGAAATCCCCCTCAAAACCCTGGGGAAAAGACATCTCTTCTATTCTGAGGTGAAACTGCAGCCGGAAGACAGGATCGTGTATTACTCGGACGGAGTGAGCCAATCCGGCATGGGCTTGCCGCACTTGCCGCTGGGTTGGCAGGAACCGGGCGTGGAGAGCTATCTTTTATCCATGCTCAATGCCAATGTCTCCCTCTCGGCGGGTGATTTATCCAGGGGCATTGTGCTCAAAGCCAGAGAATACGATGGCAACTCGGCCGCGGATGACACCACCTGCGCGGCTTTGTATCTCAGAAATCCACGCCGCACCCTGCTGATTACCGGTCCACCCTACAAAAAGGGACACGATGCGGTATTGGCCCAAATCGCCACGGATTTTACCGGCCGCAAGGTGATCTGCGGAGGAACTACCGCAGCCATTATCTCCCGCGAACTCAAGATCCCCGCCAAGGTAAATCTCAAGGAGATCTTAAACGGTGGGGATATCCCGCCTTCTGCGCATATGGAAGGCTTTGACCTCGTGAGCGAAGGCGCCATCACCCTCTCGCGCACCCTGAGAGCTTTGGAAAAAGAAGAGAAAATCGAAGATATGCGGGATAACGCGGTAAAGAGTCTGCTCCGCATCTTGCTGGATAGCGATATCATCGAGTTTGTGGTGGGCACAAAGATCAACGACGCCCATCAGGATCCCGCGCTGCCTAAGGACCTGGAGATCAGGCGCAACCTGATGAAGCGCTTCGTCCGTGTGCTGGAAAAGAAATACCTGAAATCCACCAAAATCCTCTTCATATAGGGCGACAGGCTATCAGCCACGGTAAAAGGTGCTGCTATTCTGTAGTGAAGCCAGTATAAACTGACACCCAAAGCTGCACGAAGTGACACAATGGGAAAGTGGGGATAAGGCATTGATTGGTGGTTAGTTGCATAGGACTGGCTTTGGAAATGTCCAAGCGCATGTTTGGACGTTTTTGGACTGGTTTGTGACAGTTTTACTGCAAATTAGGACGGCGTTTGGACAGGCTTTGGAAAGAGCAGTTGGAAAATCGGAACTTTGAAATTAGAAAAAGCGCAACTGGAGTGCGATTGTGCCGATCAGGAAAGCTCCGTAATTCCAATCTGAGTCTAAAATAAGAACCGGATAGTCTATATTAAATGGTTGGAGGATAATCTGTTGCCTGTTGTGGTCGATCTGCACCTTCTTGATGGTGAGACCATCCTCAGTCCTTACAACTGCAATTTTGTCATCGGCATCTTCCCAGTTCTGATTGCTCTTGATGACTACTATGTCCTGATGCTGGATCACAGGCTCCATACTCCTGCCATTTACTTGAAAGACAGTGTATTGCTTGGGGTTACCGGGGAGTAATGAGACCGGTAACTGAATCTGCCCCATCTGACTCCACTCGTCTCTGATCTCCAAGGGAGGTCCGGCGGCAATCTCTCCAACTATTGGAAAGGTGATTGATTGAGCGGGATCGAAGTCTTGTTTATTGATAGATTGTAGGACTGGAGAGATTATAGCTGGGTTAGATGAGTTGGATTTGTTATTGGATTGATTAGACTGGATAAGCTCCTGAAACTCGTCTCTGGCATACATAGAGCCGTTTCCGGTAAAGAGCCAGTGGATATTGATGTTATCTTTGGAGAGGGCTTCCAGGAACTCAGGATCGGGATATCTCTCATTTAGCTTGTATCTTGATAGCGAGGCACGGGAGATACCATACTTAGTGGCAAACTGGTAATCCTTGAGTCGCATCGCCTTGATCACTAAACTAAGGCGTTGTCCGATAGTCGGCTTATTCATTGTAAACTCCATACAGTAACTTTGCCATTGACTATATCCTTATGGCTGCAAGATTGGTTTCTGACGCCATTCTGCTGCAGAGCAGTTTGGAGTCAATACTAAAGTACATACTGTGACCCATGTGGATCATAAAGTATTGCCGGAGAATGCGTAAGAAAGCTGGGGGACTCGCAGAAAGGACTTCCCAAGGTTCTGCGCTTGTGGTTGTTAGCACCCTACTA
>CAXYWN010000146.1:0-5493 GCA_964292625.1 uncultured bacterium | reverse complement strand
TGGATACCAGCCTGCGCTGGAATGACGGGAGGGCGCAGGAATGACGGGCAGGCGCGGGAATGACGGGAAGGGCGCAGGAATGACGGGCAGCAGCTGATAAGGTATGATAAAAAGAACTGGGTTCCAGCCTGCGCTGGAATGACGGGAAGGGCGCTGGAATGACGGGAGGGCGCTGGAATGACGGGCAGGCGCTGGAATGACGGGCAGGCGCGGGAATGACCGCTTTTCTGGTCACGCAAAAAACCTCGCCGGAGCGGGGCTTTGCTTATCATCAATGTGGGGTGATCAGATTTATTCTTCGATCTCGAGGACCGCGCCGCACCCGGCGTTGCTGTTTTCAAATTCAGGAGGGTGGCACATTCAGCTTTTCCGCTTTTCCAGATATTGCCTGATCTCAGCGCGCTCCTTATCAAAGCCTGCCTTGCCCATCAGGGCGTAGGTGGCGATCTTGCCGGCCTCCACTCCAGGTTGGTCAAGAGGATCGATGTGGAGCAGTTTTCCGGTGAAGACGGTTTGGATCTCAAACACCATGATGAACTCGCCCAGGTGAAATTCGTGGATGGCTGGGAAGACGATATTACAGTTGGGGCGGTGGGCTTTGGTGAGGGCGATCTCGGTGGCCAGGCGCTCGGCGTTGAGCAGTTCGGAGAGTTTTTTGCCGCCCAGGTAGCTGACCTCCTCGCGCTCGGGATGGAGGTTCGGGATGGTGAAATCGTGGGCGAAATTTTCGACACTGAGGAAGGTGAAGACCTTGTCGTTCGGCCCTTCTGTATAGAGCTGCACCTGCGAATGCTGGTCCGTTGTCCCCAGCGCCTTGACAGGGGTTTGGCCAACGAAGATTTCGCGGCCTTTGACGTCGTAGCGTTTGCCCAGGCTCTCGGCCCAAAGCTGGCGATACCAGTCGGCGAGATCGTAGAGGGAATTTGAATAGGGCATCATCACGGAGATGTTTTTGCCCTCGCGCATATAGATAAAATGGAGGAGGCCGTTGAGATAGGCGGGGTTGCCAAAGGTATCCAGTTCTTCGCAGCGCCGGCGCATGGAAGCCGCGCCGGACAGGAGCTGGCGAATATCGACCCCGGCGAAGGCTGAGGAGAGCAGGCCCACGTCCGTGAGCACGGAAAAGCGTCCGCCAACGTTGTTCGGAACGATGAAAGAGGGATAGCCCTCGTTTTTGATCACTTGGCGCAGGAAGCCCTTTTCCCGGTCGGTGGTGATGATGATTCTCCTGGTATAATCCCCCGGATGGCGGGCGCGGATGAGATCGGCGAGAATCATGTAGCTGGCCATGGTTTCGGCGGTGGTGCCGCTTTTGGTGATGATGTTGAAGAGGGTGGTGTCGAGGTCGATCTGGGCAAGGATCTCATGGAGGAGGACGGGATCGACGTTGTCATAGACAAAGACCCTGCGGGGCAGCTCGCGTTCAGTTCTGAGGGCAGAATAGAGGGCGCGGTTGCCCAGGGCGGAACCTCCGATACCCAGCACCACCATGGTGTCGAAGTGAGAATCCAGTTTGGCAACGAAATCCTCGATGGGGCGAACGTCGTATTCCGGCAGGTCGTAAAAACCGAGGATGTTCGCATGGCGGTCGGCCTGAATCTCTTCGTGGGCATGCATGCATGCGTAGTAGTAATCCTTGACCATGGCGGCGGGAATCGCGGTGGGAATCGCTTCAGAATGCAAAAGGTTGAAATACTCGAAACGCAGCATGGCGTTCTCCTTATAGGCTGTAATAGGGTTTCAAAAGATCGTAGATGAGGTTTTCGACCTCGCCCAGGCTGTCCAGATCGGCTGTTTGGACCAGTTCTGTGAGGCGGGCGTCGCAACGGCGGATGATGCTTTTGCAGCTCAGCCAGGACGAGGCGCCCACGCTCAGATCGGAAAAACCGAGGCCGATTAGCAGCGGCAGATATTCTGTTTGGGACGCCATCTCGCCGCAGACGGAGACGGCTTTCCCATGCTTTTGACCCGCTTCCAGAGTGATCTGTAAAAGCATGAGTACGGCGGGATGGTGGGTGATGTAATAGGGGCTGAGGGAATGGTTGTTGCGGTCTGCCGCGAGGGTGTATTGAACCAAGTCGTTGGTGCCGATGCTCAAGAAATCGCAGTGGCGGGCAAGTTCTTCGGCGCAAAGGGCCGCGGAGGGGACTTCAATCATCACTCCGAGTGGAATCTTTTCATCAAAAGCCAGGCCCTCGGCGGCCAGTTCCTCTTTGCAGGATTGGACGATTTGGCGGGCACGGAGGAAATCCCGGAGGTCGCTAACCATCGGGAACATCAGTTTGATGCGGCCAAAATGGCTGGCGCGGAGCACGGCGCGGAGCTGAACGCGGAACACATCTTCGTGAGCCAGGGAGAAGCGGATTCCGCGGCTGCCCAGATAGGGATTTTCCTCGTGGGCAGAGGGAATGAGATGGGAAAGTTTGTCGCCGCCGAGGTCGAAGGTGCGGATCGTAACGCTGTGAGGCGCCGTCTGATCCGCCACATGGCGGTAGGTTTCGAACTGGAGTTCCTCGCCGGGTAGTTCGTCCTTGCCCATATAGAGAAATTCAGTGCGGTAGAGTCCGATGCCGTCGGCCTTGAGCCGGGGCAGGCTATCGAGCTCGGAAAGCAAGTCCAGATTGAGGCGCAGCTTGATTCGGCGGCCATCCAGGGTCTGGGTGGGCAAATCGGCGTTGAGCAAGGCCTGTTCTCCCTGGAGGCGGTATTTCTCCATCAACTGCTCATAAAGCTGGAGAGTAGATGCGTCCGGAGACAGGATCACTTTTCCCTCAAGGCCATCCAGGATGAGAACGTCGCCGTCCCGGACAGAGTCGTAACAACCATGTAGCCCGGAAATGGCGGTGATTTCCAGCGAGCGGGAGAGGATGGAGGCGTGAGAGGTGTAGCTGCCGTGTTCGGAGCAATATGCCTTGACCTTATTGCGGCCAAAGGAGTTCACCAGCGAAGGGCCGGCCTCCTCCAAAACGGCTATTTGGCCAGGTTCCCAATCGTCCAAGTCCTCACTGCGGGAGCCCGTAAGCTCTGCCAGGAGGCGGTTCTGGATGTCACGGAAATCGGCGGCGCGCTGGGCGAAATAAGGATCCGCCAAGCCGGAAAAATGGGCCAGAACAGTCTCGAAATTCCGCTGAACGGAAGCCGCGGCGGAGACCAGGCCGGAGGAGATCTGATCGCGGATGGCGGGCAGCAGTTCGGGGTCTTGCAAAATCAGCAGATGCGAGCCGAGAATCTCCCGGTCTGACTCAGCGCCCTTGAAAGCATGTAGTTGTTCTTCAAGCTCCGTTCTCACCGTGGCCAGGGATTTTTGCCAGAGTTCGAGTTCGGTCTCCACTTCCTCTGGCTTGATGCCCACCCGGGGGATGATCCATTTTTGAGGGGCGATCTTGCGTGCCGTCCCGATCATCAGGCCAGGCTGGATAACTATTCCGCTGATGGCGCGCATCGCCATTCAGGGCTCCCCTAAACCTTTGGTGATGAGCTCTGCGATCTCTTCCAGGAGATATTCCTCGTCGATGCCATCGGCGATCAGAGTGAGCACTGCACCGCATTCAGCGGCCAGCATCATCACGCCCATGATGCTTTTGCCGTTCACCCGCATGCTGCCTTTCTCGATGAAGAAATCACTGCGATATTTAGTCGCCGCCCTGACGATCAGGGTGGAGGGTCGCGCGTGCAGGCCCAGGGGGTTCGAGACCTTAATCTTTATCTGTCGCATCAAGAGAGCTTGTTTTAATCAGGGTTTGTCTGCGTATCTCGTCGTGCAACTGGCGGTTGAAATCCTCCGCGGCGTCGTAGCCGACGCCTTTGAGGATCATGTTCATCGCCGCCACTTCCACGATCACGGAAACGTTTTTACCCGGGGAAACGGGGAGAAAAATGATGGGGACCTTCTCGCCCAGATGGTCGGCGTAATTGGTGGTGAGGCCCACGCGTTCGTAATCCATGTTTTCCTGCCAGGGCATCAGTTCAATCTGGAGGTCGATGTTTTTCTGTTTGCGCACCCTTTCGATGCCAAACATGCGTTCCACATTGATGAAGCCGACACCGCGAATCTCCATAAAATGGCCGAAATCGCGGGCGGATTTTCCCACCAGCTGCTCATCCAGATAGCGAATGGTGATCATGTCGTCACCCACGAGGCTGTGGCCGCGGTGGATGAGGTCGAGCGCGCATTCACTTTTGCCGATGCCGCTTTTCCCGGAGAGCAGGACGCCCAGGCCGAAAACGTCGATCAGGGTGGCGTGGACGGTCTTCTCAAGTGCGAACTCATATTGCAGATAGCGGGTGAGCTGCTGGATAAGCTGGATGGTGGAAAGGCGGCTGGAGAGGATGGGAATATCCAGATCGTTGGCCAGAGATTCCAGCGCGGGCGGAAAAGTGAGGCCCTTGGTAACGATGATGCAGGGAATATCCAGCTTGAAGATGGACCTCGCGCGTTCCAGCATCAGATCTTCGTTCAAGCTTTGCAGATAGCGCACCTCCACCTCTCCGAAAACCTGGATGCATTCTGTGGAGAAAACATCCAGATAACCGGCCAGAGCCAAGCCCGGACGGTTGATGTGGTGAGAGCTGAGCTTCGTGTTCAGGGTCTGAGGTTCTGTGACCAGAGAAAGAGCGAGGTCTTTCTTTTTGTTGTCAAAAAAGTCGCGGATAGTGATGGATTTCATAGGCAATCTCCGGCCCGTTGGGGCTGCCGGAAGCTTTCGCCTCCGGCAGCCTGGGGCACAGCTTATGGTTCAAACAGTTTATAATTCTGATCGTCGCGTTTCACCAGGACGTTCAGCCGGTCGCTTTCAACGTTTTTGAAAATGATGAATTCTTCCTTATGGTTGTCGAGCTTTTCCATGGCTTCCTGCACGGAGAGGATTTCAGCCACGGCACGTTTGGTTTTGATGGTTTTGCGGGCATGGTCATCAAGGTTCACCGTGAAATCCGTTTCGCGGGAAAATTCATTGAAATGGTCCTTGAGTGCCTTTTTCTGGTGGTTGGTCACACGGTCTTTCAGCTTCTTGATCTGAGCTTCCATCCTGTCCAGAGCGGTGTCTATGGCGAGGTACATATCCATTTCCTCCGCCTGGCTCTGCAGGCCATACTTCGATGCCTGGAGCGAGATCTCGCAGATGTTGCGGCTGTTTTCCAGAGACAGGGTAACGTGGATGTTGATGATATGGTCAAAGTACTTTCTGATCTTCAGTGATGAAGATTCCACGTAATCCCTGATCGCCTTCGTGAGTTCGAAATGACGGGCTGTGATCGTGATCTGCATGTGTGATTCCTCCTTCTATGTTTTGTTGATTGACAGTTTGTGTAAATCCTCGAGGGATTCTTTAACGGTTTCGGAGAGGGTTGGATGGGCAAAGGTGACTCTCTCCGCTACATCAGCTTTTGCCCCCAGAGAGAGCAGGATGGCGCCCTGAGCAATGAGTTCGGCGGCATGGAGGCCCAGGATGTGCATGCCCACCAGAGTGTCGTCGTCCGCCCTGGCGATTGTTT
>CAXYWN010000145.1:0-5504 GCA_964292625.1 uncultured bacterium | reverse complement strand
TGCCCTCGTCATGCCAGGGGAGCAGGCGATTGTAGTTGAGGATGCCGGCGCCCAGACTGTCAACGCCTGTTTTCATCCCTTTCAGATCATCCCAGTATCCCGCTATCATTGCGTTGGGGCCCAGCGCGGCAGGGATGTAATGATTGTAGAAGTCCACCATATTGGTGGGTAAGAGCGATATCCAGCCATTGGAACACATGGTCACATGATTGTAATCGCGTCCATAGAAGCTGAAGTTGAAGGGCAGATCGACCGTTAGCGATCCATCATCCTGGACAAGCCAGACGGTGCCTTGCCCGCCCAGATCAGGATCGATCTCAATCCAGTCATAGGCAGGTGTCTGGGCAAAGCCTGCGTCAAAACTGTCATAGGCAAAATAGCCGTACTCATCCGGTCCGGTGGGTGAAGTGCTCACCGGAGTGCCGGCGGGCAGGTTGTAAAATGCTGTGTTGGTGTATCCGGCGGAAGAGACCACCATTTTCATAGGCAGGTTGCGTCCATGCCAAGCCTCGGCTCCCACGCTGATATCCACGTCGAAGGACTTGATTTGTCCGGGGGTGAAATCACCCAGAATGAGGTTTCCGCCATTCTCAAAATGAGCTGCTCCGGTGAGGGAGATGCACTGTCCGCTGGTCCCTGTCATGGGACTCGCCCCGGTGTTCATCACCTGGAACTGGACACTTGAGGTCTGGCCGATGCCGATGGATCCGGAATAGCCAACGAAAGTGAATTCGGCGCCGCCGCCATACATCTGAAATTGCTGACTTATTGCGGGATCGGATATCTGGAGGCTAAAAGTGATGTGCCGGCGGGGAATAATATCCGGATGGCCGGTGATGAGGCAGCTGATGGTTTTGGTCCCGCCCGCGGGGATCGTGAAGGCAACGTGGCTGTAGCCAACAGTCGCGTAATCTTCCGCGCCAAGGGAAAGGTCATTCACGGTGATCGGTGCAGCGGAGAAGTTCTTCAGAGTGATATCTGCGCCAAAGGTCTGATTGGCGACCAGCACCTGCTGCGCGGCGTTGTTGGCGATCACGCCAAGGCTGGCTGGCAGGGTGGGGCTCAGGGTGCTCATCAGGGGGCGGAAATTTTCCTGAGATACTGTAACGGTGAGGTCTCCGTTTGCCTGGGGATCGATGGGCAGAATGGCGAAACCGTCTTTCACCTGGGCATGTGTGAAATCAATTCCATTGCGGGTCCCGGTAACCATCGCCCCATTGTTATTGGGAGCGTTGATGCGGATGTGGGAAGCGCTGGGGGAAAAAGCCAGTCCGCCTTCGATCACGCTTTCGGGAATGCTTTGGGGTATCAGCACCCACATCTTGAGGCTGGGATCGGCTTGGAGGTTATAGACGTGGAAATAGAAGGCCACATATTGGTTGGGGGCGAGGTCGTTGGGAAAATTCTTATAGAGTTCGATCTTGCCCATCAACACGCTTGAGGCAAATCCGCGCACCCCGTAATCGAAGATACTGCGGAAGGCACCGCTTGAAATCGAATTGTTCAATCTGGTTTTGGTGTGCAGATCGGATGGGCCCACAAACGCCACGCAGCCGTTGGGCTGGGCCACGCTGCCCATGCGCATCCACTTTTCGCCGAAACTGGGATTGACTGTATTGGCAAAATCGCCTGTGTTGCAGACAATGGAGAAAACCACCGGCATGCGGGGGCCATTGTTGGTGGAATTGAGGTCCGGATTGTGAAATGAAGGAAAATGCCAGCCGTTGGCATCACCCCAACCGCGGTAACTGATGAACTGCCCGCCCTGGTTGATGGAGGCGGTGATGGCGGTGGTACCGGGATAGGTGGGAGGATAAAAGACTGTATCCACAGTAGTGTAGGAGATTCCGAGCATCTTCTCCCGCAGCCAGCGGGACATCTGCACCGGAGTGCTCGGCCGCAAAGATCCTTCAGCGTAATTTCCGGCCACGAGCAGGGAGCGGGTCATCCAGTTTGTGTTGCCCATAAAGGGTGTGCTCTCGTATGATGCGGATTTATTCGCCATGGTCAGGAATTCCGAGATGTCGTTGAAGGAAAGCCTTCCCACCAGCATCTCGGGAAAATAGTCGTCCCCTTCCAGCAAGGTGTACTGATGATCGTCAGCGTCGTTTTCAGCATACTCCGGTGAGGGGAAGAAAGCCGTGGGAATAGTGTAAGACCCCTGTCCCGAAACGTCGCCCAGCAGCAAGAGGTAGTCGCAATGGTGCTGCTGATAGTGGCTCTGGATAAAGGCACGGTAATCGTTGAGCGAGGTGCCGATCTCGCTCTGGTAGGCAATGTAAACATCAAAGCCTTGCTGTCGTTTCCATTTTATGAAATCGGTCTGGTAATTGGCAAGGTTGTTGTGGCTGAGAATCAGCATCTTGGGCCTGGCCACGGGAAGATCGCGCAGATAGGAGGTGGAATAATTGTCGGCGAGTTCTTTGTAGGCAACGATAAACGCAGGGGAGATGCTTTGGGGAAGGGGAATAGGCTGGCTTCCAGATAGGGAAAACTCCGCCTCTGAGAGGGTTAGAATCCGCTCTCCGTCATCAATCTGGGTCTCGATCAAAACCGTGAAACCCCGCATTTCGCGGAAGGTGAAACTGTTGCCTATGCGCAAAGCGTTCTGATTGCGGTTTTGTTCTTTGTAAAGAAAATTGCCGCTCCGATCGAAGACATTCCATTGCAGTGATTGGACGCTCAGTTCCGCGTTTTGGAAAGGCAGTGCGAAGGTGCGTGACATCACTGTGGTCTCGGGAAATTCAGGATCGGAAATCTCACTTTCGTCCATCGGCGCGAGACGCAGATTCTGCAGCCGCGCAGTCACACCGGCGGACCTCGTTTTGCAAATAACTCCTGTCGCAGCTTGTAAAAAAGCCAGGGACAGCATTATAGCTATTAAAATGTACTTTCTCATGTATATCCTCCATGATACTACCCTGTTAATATGCAAAAAGCATTCCGTAATCCGGACGGTATTGAAAATCGCACGCAATTTGGAAAGATTTTTGCTTTGATTATAATATCTTAAAATTGCACATGGATGGATAATGAACCGACCTCTCAGAAAAGCACTACTGCCATTGTTGACCGCCATAGCCTTTACCCTCATAGGCTGCGGTACAAATACGCCTCTCGTTCCGCCGGATACCGAAGACATACTCACATTCGGCACAGACGAATCTTTGGAAGTCGTCTCCTGGAACCTGCGCACCTTCCCGCTGAATCAATCCAGCCTCCAAACCATCGCCCAGATTATACCTCAGATGCAGGTGGATATCATCGCCTTTCAGGAAATTATGGATTACGCGTCTTTTTACGAGCTCGCCAATCTGATACCGCATTACTCCGCCTATGTTTACAGTGCCACCAATAGCTATCGCCTGGCCTATCTTTACGACACCCGCACCATCCAGGTGAATGACGCCTATACCATCTATGACGGCCAGACCAATCCCTTTCCCCGGGCGCCTTACGTACTGGATTGCAGCTTTAATGGGCATGACCTGATTGTGATTAACAACCACCTCAAAGCATTCGGAGACAACTATATCGACGAAAGTGACCCATGGGACGAGGAATACCGCCGCCGCCTGGCATGTCAGTTGCTGGACCAGTATATTGTCCAAAACTTCCCGGATGACAAGGTTATCGTGCTGGGGGACATGAACGACCAGATCGCCGAACCTCCAGAGTACAACGTTTTTCAGGTCTTCCTGGATAAACCCGCTGAATACAGTTTTGCGGACATGCATATCGCGCTTAACCCCAGCTACAATACGGTTTCTTACCCTCCCTCACTGTCACATATCGACCACATCATGGTCACAAATGAATTATATTACGCGCTCGACCACCAGAACAGCGAATGCCGGGTGATCCGGATTGATGAATATGTGGGCAGTTGGCAAAACTATGCAAACCAAATCTCGGACCACCGACCCCTGGGTGTGAAACTATTCCTCGACTAAGTCACTATAGACAACGCTATCTTTGAGGGGGTCGCTTTTAATAGTGACCCTTTTTACTGTACTAACTCCCCATTCTAATGCCTCAGTTTGAAAGAGCAAAAAACATGCTCACTTTCAAACTGTGTTACTAACTTTGCTGAATATCGCTGTTCATATTTGGCCCTTGAGCTTGGCCCATTCACAAGCTGATTGATCCTCATAGACCTCCCCTGGCTGCCACGGGAACTGTGCGGGAAGCTAATTGGGAGCGAATGAGCTAGAAGCAAGGTAGGTTTGTCCTGGCCACATTATCCACTCAATTTGAAAGAGGATAGAGCAGAGCAGATAAAGGGGCTCCGGATTTTGGAGCCCCGCTGGGTTTAAGTCGTTGAGATAATCACTGCATCATTTCATCAGGACCATACGTTTATTCTGGGTTTGGGAACCGTTGCTGAGACGGTATTGATATATTCCGGAAGAAACGCTCTGGCCGTGTTCGTCTGTGCCATCCCAGACCGCGATGTGGCTTCCCCTCTCCAGGTATCCGTTGGCCAGGGTTTTCACCTTTTGGCCGCGCAGATTGTAAATCTCCAGAGTATAGGATTTGGCGGAATCGCTGATCTGGAAACCAATGCTGGTGCTGGGGTTGAAGGGGTTGGGATGGTTTTGAAGGAGCTTGAAGGGCCCGGCGGCTGGAATCACGGGGTCGAGGTTGGCCACCGTCGCGTTGGATATCCTTTGCGCGTAGAGTCCCAGGATCTCCGTTTTACCGCTGGAACGTCCATCAGCCCAGACCGCGAAAGCATCGTTACCGATGGTTACAATCAAGGGATTATACTGCTTCCAGTCGGCGTCGCAGAGAACATCGCCCAAAGGAGAGTCTGCCACAAACGTGCCGTCGGGCTTGATGTACTTGTAATAAATATCGGATTCGATACCGAAAACATCAGTCCAGGCAATCACCATTCCGCCATTGTCAAATCTCGCGAGACAGGGATTGGACTGAGTGCCGTCTTTTTGAACGACAAAGGTTCCGAGCTCGCCCCATTGGGGAGCTCCGGCGAGGGAATATTTTTGGCCGATGATATCGTGGGTGCCGTCGATATTTTCGCCCCAGGCGAAGATGATCTCAGAGCGGAATCCATCTTTATCCACCAAGGTCGGCTTTTCCTGTTCGCGGCCATAATCTGCAAGATTTACACCCAGCGGATCCCAAAGGCGTGCGCCGGTGGAGGATAGATGCTGTCCGTAATAGTTTTGGATGCCGTCGTCGCGTTTATCCTCCCACATTACGAAGATACCTTGGTCGGTTTGGGTGGCGAGCGGAAAACTCTGCTCATTATCATAATCCGAATACGTGGAGGCGCGTTGACCGGCATCAGGCCAGCCGGGTGCGGAATTTCCGTCCGTACCAACTTTTTTCACATAGACGCTCTGGGTCCAGTCGCTGGGAACGAAATGCTGCCAAACGTAATAGTTTTCCTTGAGGTCGGTGATCACACACAGGTTGTTCAAATCAGCTCCGGAAAGGATGCTGACCATCACACCGTCTGCGTCCCATTGCTTTTGGTT
>CAXYWN010000144.1:0-5509 GCA_964292625.1 uncultured bacterium | reverse complement strand
CGCCGTGACAGCGCCAGCAGAAGCCGTTTTCCACCTGTTCATTGGCGAGCACGGTCTGGCAGCTTTCACACCAGTTTTGCCATGATTTCTTGCGGTAAACCAGCCCTTTTTCGTAGAGCTTTTTGAAAATATACTGGCCCCAGACGTAATAATCCGGACGGCAGGTGCTCACCTCGCGCTCCCAATCCAGGCCAAAGCCCATGGAGTCGAACTGTCCGCGCATGGCGGCGATGTTTTCCTCGGTGGTGATGCGGGGATGGGAATTGTGTTGGATGGCAAAGTTCTCCGCCGGCATGCCAAAGGAATCATAGCCCATAGGCTGCATCACGGCATAGCCTTCCACCATTTTGAGGCGGGCGATTGCGTCGCCGATTACGTAATTGGACGCATTCCCGCAATGCAGGGCTCCGGAAGGATAGGGAAACATCGACAGAACGTAGTATTTGGGTTTGTCGGGGTGGTCGCCGGGATTGAAGATCCGTTTGTCATTCCAGATCTTCTGCCACTTGGGCTCAATCTTTGAAAATGGATATTCCATTTTTTCTCCTTCCAGTGCAGGCAGCTTTGTTGCCTTGGGTCTTGACGCAGTATTTGTTGCGCTGATTTTCTTTGGGGGCGGTATTTGTCAAGAGCAAAGCTTCGCCGCGGCCTTTTGGCCGGAAGTCCGGCGTTTAAGGCAAACATCTCGGATTCGCTGGATCAAGGGATCGGGTTGCTCACATCCACGCCGCCAAAGATTTTTCTTGCCTTATTTCCACCTTTCAGAATAATGAATTAATTGTCAGAAATAATATCAGCGGCGAGTGAGACAAAGGCCGCCACTAAGTTTGATAAACACAAGGAGTGATAAAATGAAAAGATTTGGCATCCTAATCGAGTTGCTGGTTTTGGGAAGCGCTCTGCTTTCCGCTCAGCCCTATGCGCAAAACCTCTTTATTAGCGAATATCTGGAAGGTTCGTCCAACAACAAAGCGATTGAACTTTTCAACGGCACCGGAGCGCCGGTGGACCTCTCCCAATATTCCGTGAAACTGGCTTCCAACGGCGGCGTCTGGAGCACCTCAAACTTTCACAATCCCACCGGGACATTGGCTCACGGCGAGGTCTATGTGATCGCCAACTCCCAGGCCATTCCTGCCATCCTGGCGGTCTCGGACGCCACCTCCTCCGTTACCTATTTCAACGGGGACGATTGCGTCGCCTTGTTTCATGGTGACACTCTGATCGACATCATTGGCGTATATATGACCGATCCGGGCCTGGCCTGGCCGGTTGCCGGAGTCGCCGATGCCACCCTCAACCACACTCTGATCCGCAAACCCACTGTCACTCAGGGAAACACGGACTGGCTGGACTCCGCCGGAACCAACACCGACGACAGCGAATGGACGGTCGAGGCAATCGATTATATTGCCGACCTCGGCACCCATACTTTCACTCCCGGCGGCACGAACAGCGTGGCGATGCCGGTTTTCACTCCTGCCGGGGGAACCTACACCAGCCCGGTCTCAGTCACCCTCACCTGTTCAACCCCCAATTCCTCCATTTTTTACACCTCCGACGGCAGCGTCCCGACCCCCGCTTCGCTGCCCTATACCGCTCCCATCACGATTGGCGCCAACACCACCCTCAAAGCCATGGCAACCGCGCCAGGTATGGATAACAGCAACGTGGCCACCGCCATCTACAGCTTCCCGGTGACTGTGGCGAACTTGACTGCCCTACGCGCTCAACCGGCTGACGGAACAACCATTTATTATGTCTCTGGAGAAGTGTTGCTCACCTTTCAGCAGGATTTCCGCCACCAGAAATATCTCCAGGACGCGGCAGCCGGAATCCTGGTGGACGACATGGTCGGCGTGATAAGCACCACCTACAACGTGGGCGACGGCATCACCGGCATCACTGGCAAAATCAGCGAATTCGGCGGAATGCTCCAATTTGTGCCCACCTCAAACGCCGCCCCTGCCAGCTCCACCAACAATCCCATAATCCCCGTCACGGTTAACTTCGATCAACTGTTCAATTCTTTCGACACCTACGAATCCCGGGTGGTAAAAGTTATGGGAGTCAGTTTCACCGAATCCGGCGGCAACTTTGCCAACGGACTCCTGTATGAATGCTATGACCAGGATACGGACTACAACATCCGCACCACCTTCTATGATGTGGATTATATCGGAACCATCATACCTGCCGGCCTCAAGGACATCACTGGCATCCCCAATTCCCGCGTCGATGGTGAATATCTCACACCCCGCTTTCTGAGCGATTTTGCCGATCCCGCCGGAGCTGTGGCCGCCCCCACCTTCAACCCCGCGGGAGGCTCCTTCATCAATCCCGTCCTTGTCATCATCAGTTCCGTCACCCGGGGCGGGGACATCTATTACACCCACGATGGCAGCACCCCACCCGCCAACTCCGAGTATTACGAAGCACCCATCACTCTGGCCGCCACCACCACTCTCCAAGCCATCGCCGCCCTCAACGGTCAGTTTTCCGGAGTTTCCGCCGCTCAATACCTCTTCCCCATAAACGTGGCGAGCCTCTCCGCCCTGCGCCAGTCACCTCTGAATGGCCTCTATCGCCTCACCGGAGAAGCCCTGGTGAGCTTCACCCAAAGCTATCGCAGCCAGATGTTTATCCAGGATAGTGGAGCCGGAATCCTCGTTGACGACCTCAACGACGTGATTACCACTCAATATCAGGCCACCGACGGGATCAGCAACCTGGTGGGCACCCTGAATGAATTTGGCGGAATGCTGCAGTTGATACCCGCCGTGGATCCTGGCCCGCCCAGTTCGATTGGCAACCAGATCGTTCCCATCGTCATCTCTCTGGCGCAGTTCAATGCCGGCTTCGAGACCTACGAATCCCGCCTGGTCAAGATCATGGACGTCCTGTTCTTCAATCCCAGCGGGGATTTTGCCAACGGGATAGCCTATCCCATCGAGGATGCCAGCGGCGACAACACCGCCAATTTCCGCACCAATTTCCACGATGTCAACTACATCGGCTTCCCAGTTTACGCCGACCTGGTAAACATCACCGGCATCCCCAATTCCCGAGCCGATGGCGCTTACATCACTGCCCGCGATTGCCTGGATTTCCAGCTTTCTGAGGTGAAAGCGCCTTATCTGGAAGGAGTTTACCTCCCTGAATATCCGAACACCATTTATCTCTTCGCTGATTTCCTGCCGTTCCATTACTACAACCTCCCAGAGGGACTCACCGGATTCAGACTATACCGCAATGGCCTGCTGCATATGGAACATGGCCCCGCCGTCGAAGCGGAGTGGGCAGACAATCTCAGTCCCGGCACCTATGTCTATCATGTCACCGCCATGTTCGGAGCCGTTGAAAGCGACCCTTCCAACACCTTCACCCACATCATCACCTCCAATCCCGAAACCCCGCCTCTGCAGCCCGAAACCACCCTGCTGGGAAACTATCCGAACCCCTTCAATCCCTCCACCACCATCAGTTTCACGCTCCGTGAAGCCGCCCCGGTCCGGATCGACATTTTCAACCTCAAAGGTCAATTGTTGCGCACCCTTCTGGAGGCCGACCTACCTGCCGGGAATCACACCGTGAACTGGGATGGCAAGGACAGCTCTGGCAATATGTTAGGCAGTGGATTATACCTCTATCGCATGCACAGCGGCAGCTATACCAGCACCCGCAAGATGCTGATGTTAAAATAACTTAAAGGAAACATTCAATGAAAGATCTCGTCAAACGCTGGGGCTTGTTCCTGGTGGTCAATTTCCTCGTCCTCGCCGTGCTGGGCGTCCTTATGCAACTCTTTGGGCTGCAGCCCGATCAATGGATCTCGCTGTTGGTCTATTGCGCCCTGTTTGGTTTCACCGGCTCGATCATTTCGCTGCTGATCAGCAAGCAGATGGCCAAATCTTCTTACCGGATCACGCCTCTCACCCGGGAAACCGCCACCGGCAAAGCCCTCTACCTCTACGACACCATCGAAAAAATGGCCGCTCACAAGGGCATCAAGATGCCCGAATTTGGCGTTTACCAATCCGCGGATAACAACGCCTTTGCCACCGGCGCCTCCAAAAACAAATCCCTGATCGCCTTTTCCAGCGCCATCCTGCAAAATCTGGATGAAGACGAGATCGCCGCGGTTGCGGGACACGAGATGACCCACATCACCGAGGGCGACATGGTCACCACCACTCTGCTGATGGGCACTCTGAACACCTTCGTGCTGTTTTTGGCCAATATCGTCGCCGCCATCCTCAGCGGCGGAAATAGAGACCGTAACGATAATTCCCGCGGCGGAAACATGGTTGCCAGTGCCAGCCAGACCATGATCGCCATCCTGCTTCAAAACGTGCTGATGATCCTGGCCAACGTCGCTCTCGCCGCCTATTCCCGCCGGCGTGAATTTGCCGCTGATGCCGGCTCTGCCGCGCTCACGAGCCCCGGTCACATGATCACCGCCCTGGAAAAGATCAGCGGCGGCTACGTTCCTTCCCAAAAAAAAGACGCCTACGCCATCGCCAAGATTTACCATCTGAACGCCAACGCGCTCTTTGCCACCCATCCCCCGCTTGAGAAGCGCATCGCCGCCCTACGGAAGTTGATGGTGTGAAAAAGCGCTTCCCTCTCAAGATAGAAAAGATGGCCATGGAAGGCCACGGTATCGGCTTTAACGAAGGCAAGGCAGTGTTTGTGCCCTATACCGCCCCCGGCGACGAAATCGAAGCCGAGTTGGTGCGCGAGCGCAAGGATATGGCTTTTGCCCGCGTGGCGGAATATCTCCAGCGTGGGGAAGGGGTGATTCCCTCCACCTGCCCGTCTTTCGCTGCCCAGAACCCCTGTGGCGGCTGCGACTGGCTCACCCTGGACTATCCCACCCAGTTGAAATACAAATCCGGCCTGATTCGCGAACTGCTCCAGCCTCTGGCCCCGGAGCTCGAAATCCCTGATATCATTGCTTCTCCGGTCACCCATCATTACCGCAACAAAGCCTTTATGCCTGTCGGAGCGGATTCTGCGGGCCTCATTTTCGGAATCTACGCCCGCTGGTCCCATCAAATCGTCCCCCACGAGGAATGCCAGCTCCATCCCCCCATCTTCGATCAAATCGCCCGCCGCTGCCTCGCGATTATGTCTCAAACCGGCGTCCGGCCTTACAGCGAGTTCTCCCACACCGGCACCCTGCGCCACATCGGCTTCCGCTGTTCCCGGGATTGTAAACAGGTGGTGCTCATCCTGGTCACCCGATCCGGCAAACTGCCCTTCACCCAATTGCTCGTGAAACAGCTCACCGCGGAATTCCCCACCCTCACCGGCATCGTGCAGAACATCAACCGTGAGCGCGGCAACGTGATCCTCGGCCGTGAAGAAAAGCTCCTCTTTGGCAATCCCTGGCTCACCGATGAACTGGCAGGACTCAGATTCAACCTCAATTACAAGTCTTTCTGGCAGGTAAACACCGCCACTCTGGAGCTGATCATTGCCCATCTGAAAACCCGGATTCAACCCG
>CAXYWN010000143.1:0-5552 GCA_964292625.1 uncultured bacterium | reverse complement strand
TCCCTACGAGGGGTTCCGCTGCGCTCCACACCCTCGCTATCGTTCTGTCGCCCTTTAGGCTTTTACCCACGCAGTTTGAAAGTGAGCCTTATTATGTAGGGATATCGTCCATGGCAATGCCGCAGGCTTTGGCGACCCCTTCACCGTAGGCGGGGTCCACCTTCCAGCAATTTACGATATGGCGTATCTTAATCTCTTTGGGAGCGTCGCCCATGTTGCGCATGGTATTGTCGTAGAGGGCCTGTTTCTGTTCGGGGCTCATTAGATTAAACAGCGCGCGGGGCTGGCTGTAATAGTCGTTGTCATCCTCGTGGAAGTTGTAGCGGTCGGCGTCTCCTTCCAGCGGGAAGCGTGGCTCTGAAAAGTCCGGCTGGTCTTGCCATTCTCCATAGGAATTTGGATCGTAACCCAAAGTGGCGCCGTAGTTTCCGTCCAGGCGCATGGCGCCGTCGCGATGGAAGCTATTCGCCTCATTGCGGGGTTTGTTCACCGGGATCTGATGGTGGTTGATGCCCAGGCGGTAACGCTGCGCGTCGCCATAGGAGAAAAGTCTGGCCTGCAACATGCGGTCTGGTGAATATCCGATTCCGGGTACGATATTAGCCGGATTGAAAGCAACCTGTTCCACATCCTGAAAGTAGTTATCGGGGTTTTTGTTCAGTTCCAGCACGCCCACTTCGATGAGCGGCCAGCGCTTCTTTGACCATATTTTAGTAACGTCAAAGGGATTGTAGGGCAAGGCCTTGGCCTCTTCCTCGGTCATCACCTGGATGGACATGGTCCAGCGGGGGAAATCGCCCTTGGCGATGGCTTCAAAGAGATCGCGCTGATTGCTTTCGCGGTCTTTGCCGACCAACTCTTCCGCTTCCGCGTCCGTGAGGTTTTTGATTCCTTGCTGGGTCTTGAAGTGGAATTTCACCCAGATGCGCTGGTTATCCTTGTCATACATGGCAAAGGTGTGGGTCCCGTAGCCGTTCATGTGCCTGTAGGAGTATGGAATACCGCGGTCGCTCATGGTGATGGTGACCTGGTGGATGGCTTCGGGCAGGGAACTCCAGAAGTCCCAGTTGTTAGTGGGGCTGCGCAGGTTGGTATTGGGGTCGCGTTTCACTGCATGGTTGAGGCCCGGAAAGCGCAGAGGGTCTCGGAAAAAGAACACGGGAGTGTTGTTGCCCACGATGTCCCAGTTCCCTTCTTCGGTGTAGAGTTTAATCGCGAAACCGCGGATGTCACGCTCTGCATCAGCCGCGCCGCGTTCTCCGGCCACGGTGGAAAAGCGCATAAAACACTCGGTCTTTTTGCCAAGCTCAGAAAAAATCTTGGCCTTGCTGTACTTGGTGATATCGTGGGTGACGGTGAAGGTACCAAAAGCGCCTGAACCTTTGGCATGCATGCGTCTTTCAGGGATCACCTCGCGGTCGAAATGGGCCAGTTTCTCCACCAGCCAAACGTCCTGCATCAAAAGCGGGCCTCGTTTTCCGGCGGTGAGAATGTCGTCATTATTCGGCACCGGAGCGCCGGATACGGTGGTGAGTTTTTTCTTTTTGTCTTTTGCCATGCTGTACTCCTTAGATATTTTCTTGTTACAGATTTTTGTTCTTGTTTTCCTGCTTTTGCAGGCAGTCCCGGCAAATTCCTTGCACCTCCACGCGCAGGGATTGCGGCTGGCCTAAATCCTCAACGGCTACAGGGATTTGGATGCTATCCAGCCGGGAGTCTTCAAAATCCCTGATACTGCCGCAGACTAAACAGGTGAAATGGTGATGAGGGCTGATATTGGCGTCGAAGCGAACAGATTCGTGATGGGGTTCCACAACCTTTACCAAGCCCAGTTCCTCCAGCAGCCAAAGAGTCCTGTAAACCGTGTCCAAAGATATCATGGCGTATTTGCGGCGCAGCTTGCGGTGTATTTCCTCCGCACCGGGATGCTCTTCGCTGGAAGCTACGATTTTAAAAATAGCCAGGCGTTGCGGCGTGATCCGGGTGCCGCTCTCTTTTGCCTTGGCCAGAAAGCTTTCCAAGCGTTGTTCAACTATCTGCCTTGATATCATATCTTCTTCCCATATAGTAATGATTCCTAGCTAAGAACGGAATGATTTTTGTCAAGGAAAACATTGGATACTAGCTTTTTCCCTAACTGCAGCTATTTCTCAGAAAACAGTACCTTCCAAAATGAAGTTGACAGTAAAGTGGCTACCGCCAATCCTACCCCAATGAAAGATATTGAAAAGCCCCAATTTCCGGAAGTCAATTTTTGCCAAGGTTGTGGAGGCCGTCTGGCTCCCGCCCTGGATCACGAAGAAAAAGAGCGCCTGGTCTGCACTGCCTGCGGTCGGATGCATTACAAAAACCCCATTCCTGCGGTTGCCATCCTCGTTCTGAACGATGCTGGAGAACTCTTGCTCGTCAAACGCAAAGCGCCTCCTCAAGCAGGGATGTGGGCCCTACCCAGCGGTTATATGGAGATTTTCCTCACTCCTGAGCAGAATGCCATAGCTGAATTACAAGAGGAAACCGGTTTGGAGGGAGCGATCGAGCGTTTCATCTCCTGGCACTATGGTTATAGTCCAATTTACGAACGCGTGCTGAGTCTGGGTTTCAGGTTGCGCGCCAACGGCGGTACACTGCAGGCCGGGGACGACGCGGAAGAGGCCAGATTTTTTGTTCTTCAGGACTTGCCGCCCATAGCCTTTGCCGCCCACCGCAAATTCATCCATCTGGAGACCGGGCTGGATCTGGATTACTGAGCCATTACCTTCATCCCAGTTCCCCCTGAATGGGCAGCTACTTTATCCGCAAAGATCTGGCGCGATAGACCTTATTTCCAGTTTCCGCCTGCCAGAGCCAGATTCCGGAAGGCAGGCCGGACAGACCCTTTTCCTCCAGGTCCAATTGCATCTCTGAACTTGCCGGAAGGTCCCAGATGCCGACACGCTGTCCCCGCAGGTTGTATAGCGATATTTTCACCTCTCCGCGGGGTTGGTCCAGATGGAAGGAAACCCGGTCGGCAAAAGGATTGGGCCAGACCCTGAAAGCCTGTTCCAAGCTGGGAACCTCTTCCTCAATTACGGGCACTCCGCCACCAATGAGCACGCTGACGCCGTCATAGTTGTGTCCCGCCCACTTCCAATCCTGGCTGTCGATGTAAAGATAGTTCGCAGAATTACAGGCAATGCCGCTGTCGGACATCATATAAGTGGTGAAAACCTTGTCGTGAAAGCGCGCGATGCCATTGGACAGAGTCGCCGCCCAGAGGCAACCCTGGGAATCGAAGGCCAGGCTTCTGAAATTGTAGCTGGGAAGGGGAAAATAATCTTCGTTGTAGATGGTCCAGGTATCGCCGCTCAGCCTGGCAATGCCGTCCGAGGTCGCGAACCACCAGCTTCCATCCAGGTATTTCATATCATGGACCCAGAAAGTGTTCAGGCCTGGAATCAGGGGGTCATAAACATAAAAAGTCCAGTTGCCGTCAGTGATTTTAATCAGCGCCCAAGGTTCAGTGGTGTTGCGAGCGGCGTTCACCCACACATTGTCCAGTTCGTCCACCTCCACCATGGTCAGGTAATTGGTGGGCAGCAGCGAATTGGATGTATTCCAGACGGTCCACGCATCCCCGTCCAGACAGCACAGGCCATGCGCTCGAGTGGCGATCCAGACCCTGTCCTGGGAATCGATTGCCAAAGATCTGCAGCTGTTGGCCGGCAGGGATGAATTGTCGTAAGTATATGCGGTAAAGTTGTTTCCGTCAAACTTGAAAACCCCGCTTTAGCGGGTGGCGAACCAGATATTGCCCGCGGAATCGAGGTCCAGAGCGATTATTTCCTGGTCGTTGGCAGGGCTGATATGCAGTTCCCAATTCAGTCCGTCGAAGCTGAACAGCCCGTCATAAGAGCCAAACCATTGCGTCCCATCCGGGGTCTGCAGCTGCGCGTTGACTCGTTTATCAGTCAGGGCGGTGTTGGAAGTGTTTATCTGGAGCCACATCGTACCCATATGCCGCATCGCACCAAGGTCGGTGGCCAGCCATGTGGTGAACTGGTCGTCGAACGCAATGTCCCACACATAATTGGAAAGCATGGGCGTGGTGCTGGTGTTGTAGATGGACCAAATGCTTCCGGTGAAACAATTTAGCCCTTCCTCCGTGGCGATCAGCACCCAGCAGTTGCTCTGCACCGCAACGCTATACACATACCTTCCCTGCATTTGCGAGTTATCACGGGTATATTGGGTCCAGTTGCTCCCATCATAATGGAAGACCCCGAACCGGTTGGTGCCAATCCAGGGATTATTGTCCGCGTCGAAGGCAATCGCGGTCGCGCAGGAATATGCCCCCGGTTGCTGAGGATGGTTCAGATAGCTCCAGGCAATGCCATCCCAGCAAACAAGTTCGCCGATGAGGGAGAAGCCATCGTGGTTGCTGAACCAGACCCTGCCCGCATTGTCCAGTGTAACAGCATAAGCGTTGGGAGTGCTTGTATTGGTGGTATAATCGGTATATTGGCTAAAGTTTTCCCCGTCAAAGTGAACCAAACCGCCGGTCTCAGTGCCCAGCCAGATGTCATCTATCCCAGCCACTGCGATGGAGGTGAAGGTGTTGTAGAAAAAATCTGGATAAAAGCTTTGCCAGGTGTTCCCATCAAAGCGGACCAAGGCTCCGAAATAAATGCAGATCCATTTCACTCCCGCTGGATCGACCCCCACGCGCCAGACCCGGTTGGATGGCAGCCCGGAATTGGCATGGTTGAAAAACTCCACCGTATGCTGCTGCCTGTGATAGCGCGCCAAGCCTCCGCTGGTGGCAATCCAGGCATAATCTCCTTCCATGGCAATGGAGTGACAGCGTTGCCCGGGTCCAAAATTCAGCCACTGTTCGCTCTGGGCGCAAAGCCCGCAGCAGAGCAGAGCCAGTATGGCGAAGGTGGCAAGGCGGTTCATCCAGCCTCCTTTTGTCTCACATTTTAAATCCTTGGAGACAGTAACGAACCTTTACATCCCTCCCAATTTTGTCAAGCATTATCTTCGTTTTTCGGCTGCGCTGAACCAGATTTTCCAGCAGTTAATCAGGGAAGGCCGGAAGACCAATATTTCTTTGGTTTGGGCAGAGCTTGAAACAGGCTTCAGATCGGATTATTGCCGCTGCGCTTCAGATCCACCACTCGATCTGTCTTGAAAATCACCCCTTCTTGGAGGAGCAGCTCTTTTTGCAAACTGCCTCCGGAATCCTCAGGCAGGGCTATCTCGCCGCTGGAGCGCACTATCCGCCACCAGGGCAGATTGTGTTTCCGGGAGCAGGAATGCAGCACCCATCCCACCCGTCTGGCGCCATTGGGGATTCCGGCTGCGGCGGCAATCCGGGCATAGCTTGACACCCGGCCTGCAGGCACAGACCTGATTGCCTGAATTATCGCTTCCGTGGAAGTAATTGTGCCCATAAGCCTCCAAAGGCGATTGGGCTGGGCCTCAGCTACTTAATATCTGATCAGGCTAACGAGGCCGGGGCAGCAGCGCTCAACGGGACTCCATCCTTGATACGTTGGTAGAAGATGGCGCTG
>CAXYWN010000142.1:0-5620 GCA_964292625.1 uncultured bacterium | reverse complement strand
CTACGTCAAAGTCCTGCACCAAGGCCAAAATCTGATTCTGGCAAAGGCCCGGTTGGAAGTGTTGGGCGATGATTTTGAAATCATCTCCGAATTTTTGGGCAAGACTCTGGAACGCCGCGAATATGAACCACTCTTCACCTTTGTGCCGGTGGAACGCAAAGCCTGGTATATTGGTTTGGCGGATTATGTCTCGATGAGCGACGGCACAGGTATAGTTCACACTGCGCCGGCTTTTGGCGAAGACGACTATAAGCTCGGCAAACTCTACGACCTGCCCTTTGTCCAACCCGTCGATGGGGAAGGTAAATTTACTTCGGAAGTCACACCCTGGGCCGGACAATTTGTTAAAGCAGCCGATAAAGACATCATCCGTCACCTCAAAGAAAGCGGAGCGCTCTTCCGCAGAGAGCAGATCAAACATAGTTATCCCCACTGCTGGCGTTGTAACAGCATGCTGATCTACTATGCCCGTGAAAGCTGGTATATCCGCACCACAGACTTCCGCGAGCTATTGGTTGAAAACAACAAAAAGATAGCCTGGTATCCCAGTTTCGTGGGTGAAAAGCGTTTTGGCGACTGGCTGGAGAACAACGTCGATTGGGCGATTTCCAGAGACCGTTTTTGGGGAACTCCGCTCAATATCTGGGTTTGTGACAGCTGCGGCGCCAAGACCTCCATCGGCAGCATAGCCGATCTGCGCAAACGGGGCAGGCTCAAAGATGGAACAGAAATTCCGGAAGATATCGAGCTGCACCGTCCCTGGATTGATGAGGTGGAACTCAGCTGCTCTTGCGGCGGCAAGATGAGCCGCACTTCCGAGGTGATTGACTGTTGGTTTGACAGCGGCGCGATGCCTTTTGCCCAATGGCATTATCCCTTTGAAAACGAAGATATTTTTGAAAGCGAACTTTTCCCTGCCGATTTCATCTCCGAAGGCATGGACCAAACCAGAGGCTGGTTCAATTCCCTGCTGGCGATTTCGACCTTGCTGAAAGGCAAGTCCAGTTACAATAGTTGCCTGGTAAACGACATGATTCTGGATAAAAGCGGCCAGAAAATGAGCAAATCCAAGGGCAATTCAGTCGATGTTATTGAGCTGATGCACACATACGGCGCCGACGCCATCCGCTGGTATCTGCTGGAAGTGAGTCCTCCCTGGGTGCCCACTCGCTTTGACGTCGATGGCGTCAAGGAAGTCATTGGCAAATTCATCGGCACCCTGAAAAACACCTATTCCTTCTTTGCCACCTACGCCAACATCGACGGCTTCGATGCTGCAAAATATCCCTGGGATTGGCAGCGGACCGCAGAGATCGACCGTTGGATCGTTTCCCGGCTGCAGACCCTGCTCGGCCAGGTGCGCGAGCTGATGCAGGAATACGAACTGACCAAGGTGGTGCGCGCAATTCAGGATTTTGTGATCGACGAACTTTCGAACTGGTATGTGCGCCGCAGCCGCCGGAGATTTTGGGCGCTGGAACTAAACGATGACAAGGTTAGCGCCTATCGCACACTTTACCAGGTGCTTGTGAGCCTGGCAAAGATCATCGCCCCCTTCGCGCCTTACCTATCTGAAGAGCTTTTCATTAGCCTTGGAGCCGGCGAGAGCGTCCATCTGGCCGATTATCCCGAGGCTGAAGCCCAATACATTGATTCCGCCCTGGAACAGGAAATGCAGGTGATAATCGACCTCGTCTATCTGGGCCGGGCAGCCCGTAACGCCTGCCAGATAAAGGTGCGCCAGCCTCTGCGGCGGATCTACGTTCCAGACAGATATCAGGCGACCGTGGAGAGAATGTTCAGCCTCATCCAGGAGGAAGTGAACATCCATGAGGTCGTATTTGTGGCTGAGGATGACGACTTTGTGCATTATGAACTCAAACCGCAGTTCAAGGTGATGGGTCCCAAATACGGCAATAAGATGAAAGCCATCGCCGGGGAACTGACCCACATCAAGGGACAAGAGGTGTTGGCATCATTCAACGCCACAGGCAGCTACAAGCTTGAATCCTTGGGTCTGGAACTGGTTCCGGAAGACGTGGTCGTGCATATCCAGCCCCGCGAGGGATTGGTCTTTGAGAGCATGAAAGAAATGTTTGTGGCGCTTGATATAGCCATGACGCCGGAACTGATCCGCGAAGGCTATGCCCGCGAATTGGTGAATAAGATCCAGTTCAACCGCAAGGAACAGGGTTTCGAGATAATGGACAGGATCAAGGTCCAGTGGTATGGGGACGAGGAGATTGGCGCCGCCCTGGCTGAGCATGGGGATTTCATCAAAAGCGAAACCCTCTGCGATGAACTGCGCCAAGCCGCTGCACCAGATGGCATGAGCGAGTATGACATTAATGGCAAACAGGTTTATCTGAAGGTCACGAGGCAAGGATGATGCGCTATTGCGGCAATTGCGGCCGGCAAATCCCGGAAAAAGCTAAATACTGCGTTCATTGCGGAGAGCGGCGGGAGGCTCTGGAAGAACCTAAACAGGATTCCAAGCCTGCCCTGACACCCGATGTTTCGGAGCCAATCAGGCAATTTGGCGGGAAGCAGGTCACCGATGCTGTTTTCAAACTGATGAACCCGGGCGATGATTTCTGCGGCTACACGATTGTCCGTATGCTGAACAAGGATCCGGAAGGGATCAAGTATATCGCGGAAAAAGAAGGTAAAAAATACGTTCTGAAGCTCTTTTTCAAATACAAGTATTCCAATCTGGGCTCGATTATGACCCTGCAAAAGAGACTCAAGCGCATAGGCAAGCTGAGTTCTGTGCACACGGCGAAGGTTGTGGAAATCAACCAGACTCATGATCCTATCTTTATGGTGGCAGAATTCGTGAGCGGAAACTCGCTGGACAGAATCAAAACCAACAGCCCCGGTCGGATGAGCGAAGACTTCGTGCGCCAAATCGCCAAACAGCTGGTGCAGACGGCGATAGCTGTCCGCCAACAGGGCCTTACCCTGTATGATCTAACCCCCAGCGGGATCATGGTGCCCGAGGACGGAGACAACATCACCATCCTCTCTTCCGGGATTAAATATGAAGAAGTGGATGAACGCGATGAAGTTTTTAACCTTGGCGTAATCATTGCCCAATTGCTGTCCGGAAATGTTCTCTACAAAGCGATTTACAGTTCCGATCACCTGAAGGTCCACAAATTTTCCTATATCCCGGGGGTTACGCTTGGGCTGAATAAGATTTTGGGTGATTGCCTGCACCGCAATATTTTACAAAGGCACACTTCCCTGGAGACCCTGCTGAAAGGTCTGAACGGTCTGCCATCAATAGAAAAGGCTGAGATTTTCGCGCCTCAGGGAGCCCTGCAATCTCTGGAAGAGTTGCAACATCAGCCGCTACCGCCACCCAAAAGGCACTTGGAATGGACCTTTTGGTTGCTGATTGCCCTCATTGGCGCAGGAATAACTATATTCTACATTTACGGGCTACCAGCCATCCTCAGGCCGGGCGGCTTGGCAGATGATATAGCTACGCTATTCACCGGCCAGCCGGACACCCTGCAAACTGAAAACCAGGTTGCTCCCATGCCTCGCAGACCGGAAAACACCAATCCGGCCGGTGATAAGACACCACTCATGCCCAGGGAAGATCCCCGCAAAAAGACCCTGGCCAGCGGGCAAATCTACCGACCCAGCACCACCACTGCCACCAAGACCAGTGCACCCCCAGACAGAAATAAATTCGTCCGCATACCGGACAGCACCTTCGGTTTTGGCAGGCTGAAAGAAAACCCCAACCACAATGTTTCCCAAGACGGCTTCTGGATAGGTAAATATGAGATTACCCAGGCAGAATGGGAAGAATATATGAAATCGGCCAATGTGCTGTTTCCCGGCGGCAGTTTTCCTGTGGAAAACATAGGCTGGATAGACATCATCCGCTATTGCAACGCCCGCAGCGAAAGAGAAGGGCTCGAACCTGCCTACCGCATCGCAGGCGGGTCATCTTCCGTAACCTGCAATTTCTCAGCCACCGGTTATCGCCTGCCCACAGAGTCAGAATGGGAAATGGCGGCCAAAGCCGGCGCTCTCTATGATTACAGCGGATCGGATGATCCCGACGCAGTGGCCTGGTACCGGGAAAACAGCAGCCGCAGATACCGCAGCGGAGGCAGAAAGAGCTCCAACGCCTACGGGACCTACGACATGAGCGGTAACGTGGCAGAATGGTGTTGGGACTGGTATGACTCCAAGTACCTCACCCTGCTTACGGAATTCATCAATCCCAAAGGCCCCGCCAGCGGCAGCAGCAAAGTTATCAGGGGCGGCAGCGTGGATAACGGTATCGGCACCAATCTGGGCATCCTTTTCCGCAACCGGGGCAACCCCGAACGTGGCTACCAGTTTGTGGGTTTCAGGCTGGTCCGCAGCCGCTGAGGCTTACTTAGCCAGAATCATTTTCAGGGTTTTACTGTAGTCCCCACTCTGCAGGCGATAGAGGTAAATTCCACTTCCCACAGTCTTTCCGGCGTTGTCGCGTCCGTCCCAGACTGCCTGGTGGTTTCCTGCCGGCAGGTTTTCCTTCGCCAGTTCCTTCACTAACTGTCCCTTGAGATTATAGACGGCAAGTCTGACTTCCGCCGGAGCCGCCAGACTATAGCGGATAGTGGTCTCAGGGTTAAAGGGATTGGGAAAGTTCTGGTACAGCGCGGCTTTCGGCAGGCCGGGGATCTCAGTTTCCTGGATTGCGGTGGAAAAGCCGGAGACTAGTCTGATATTGTCTATGGTCCAGCCCGGATCGGTGAGGTTCACGTGGACGGACTGGTCGGTGAGGCGGAAGCGGAGAAACACAGTCTGGCCGGCCAGGTCGTCCAGCGGCACCAGTTCCTTGCGGAATTGGTCATGCTTACCGGATTTGGTCCAGCAGACCGTCCACTGCAGGCTGTCCGGCGAAGTTTCCACCGTCACCGGATCGAAGCTGTATTCTGTATAGACGTGTGAGTCGAAGGTCAGCATTGAAGAGGTCCCGGCGGGGATTGTCAGCGGGCTTGAAGGCGCGATCCAGACGTCGCAGTTCATGGCATATAATCCTCTTCCACCCCAACTGTCGGTAATCGCGTAACCCGATGCAGACAGTTCATTTTGCCGCACCCAGGGTCCTTCAAAGGTCCAGCCATCGGTGCCCGATTCCCAGTCTTCAGCGAAAATTAAAGTGGCCGGGCTGAGATCGAGCATGAGATTGTTAGTGCCGGGATTCAATTGCACCGTCCCCAGCCAGGGATAGTAGCCCTCGGCATAGACCGTAAGGGGGAATTCGCCCTCAAAACCGTTATAGACGAAGTTTCCGTTCACCGCCAGGGTATCCGGGAAAACATCTCCGATCACGATCTGAGCCGGAATGTCGATCCCGCCGCTGTGTACCCTGCCGCTCAGGTTGGCCGGAAGGCGGGGCTGCATCTGAATCTGGATCTGGGTCCAGTTGTTGTTATACACCATCTGGCTTGGGATAACGGTATCCCAATATCCCTTTTTTCGGGTCCGGATCGAATAGGTGCCTGTGGGCAAAGGCTTATAAAATCTGCCGGTAGTGGGGTTGGAGGCGCGGGGTTCGAACCAGGGCGCGTGATAGCCCTCGATAATGATTTCCGCTCCCAGGGGTTCC
>CAXYWN010000141.1:0-5677 GCA_964292625.1 uncultured bacterium | reverse complement strand
ACCGGTAATGTGCTTGGCTCCAGACTTGTGACCCGCAACGGAAACAGACACATCAAGCCAATCTTCGTGCTCGGCCTGCTCCTGCTTCTAGGCCGGATCGTCTGGGACCTCTTCAAGGGCTGAAATGGACAAAAACAGCAGTTAAGAACTTAAGGATAGAGGATGAACAGCACTGAATCACAGATGTATCAGATACTGCAGGAACGCTTTGGTTACGACAGTTTTCTGCGTTCACAGGAAAAGATTATTCTGGGCCTCTTAGCGGGCAATTCCACCCTGGCCGTGATGCCCACCGGTTCGGGAAAATCCCTTTGTTTTCAGCTTCCGGCCTTGCTGATGAAGGGCAGCTGCGTGGTGGTTTCCCCTATGATTTCTTTAATGAAGGACCAGGTGATGCAGCTAACCCAATTGGGTATTCCGGCTGGCATGCACAACAGTTTGCAAAGCCGGGATGAACAGGCTAAAGTGCGTCAGGATTTCAGTTCGGGAAAGCTGAAACTTCTGTATGTTGCTCCTGAAACTCTGCTGAGACAATCTTTTCTGGAATTCTTGGATACCAATCCTCCCGGCTTGATTGCCTTTGATGAAGCGCATTGTATCTCGATGTGGGGGCATGATTTCCGCCCGGAATACCGCCAACTTGCCACCCTGTGTCAAAGGTTTCCCGCGGCGGTGAGATTTGCTCTGACAGCAACCGCCATTCCCAGAGTTCGCGAAGACATTTGCACAATCTTGGATATCCCACGGGAAAACGAGGTTATAGAGAGCTTTGATCGCCCTAATCTGCTACTTTTGGTAGGGCCAAAGCAACGAACCTTCGATCGCTTATTGAATTTTCTGAACAATCACGAGCAGGAAAGCGGCATCATCTATTGAATGACCCGTAAAACAGTGGACAATTTGAGCCGCAAGCTACAGGCAGCCGGCTATACAGCGCTTCCGTATCACGCAGGATTGTCGGATGAGGAGCGGCATCACAATCAGGATGCATTCATCAACGATAAAGTCCAGATAATGGTTGCCACCATCGCTTTTGGGATGGGTATCAACAAATCCAACGTGCGCTTCGTAATTCACTACGACCTGCCTAAAAGCCTGGAAACCTACTATCAGGAAATAGGCCGAGCCGGCAGAGATGGTTTGCCTTCCACCTGTTTGCTTTTCTTCAGCAGGGGCGATATCGTCTTGTTGAAGAAGATTATTCTATCCCCTGATGATGAGCAATTGAACCATAATATCTTGCGGCATCTGGAAGCCATGATAGATTACTGCGAAACCTATGGATGCCGCAGGAAGCCGATATTATCGTGGTTTGGGGAAGATTACTTTGAGCAGAAATGCGGTATGTGCGATAACTGCCTGGCTGAGGACAGCGAGCAACAAGACGTTACAGTGCAGGCACAGAAGTTCCTTTCGGCCGCGTATCACAGCCGGGAAACCTTTGGAGCCGTGCAGATCATCAAAACCCTCCGAGGCTCCACAGCCAAAGATATTATCGCCGCAGGTGCCGACAAATTTAGTGTTTACGGCATCGGGAAAGAGTGGAGCGAGACGCAATGGCGCAGCTTGTATCTGGCCTTGAAAAAGGAAAAAGCAGTCGCGGAGGGCTATCCTGGTTTCCGGGTGCTGCTCAACGAAAAAAGCTGGGCTATCCTGCACAATGAAACCATTTTTGAAATGCCTGATTCCCTGATACCCACTATGATTGAACCCGCCAGAGGAGAGGGCGACGGTGAGCTGTTCCGGCTGCTTGCCGCCGAGCGAACCAACATAGCGAGAGAACGCCAAGTCCCTCCCTATATAATCTTCTCGGATAAAACCATCCGCGATATGACTATTTATTACCCCCAAAACGAGAGCAGCTTTTTAGCGATATCCGGGGTGGGAAGCTACAAAGCAGCGGAATTTGGTGCCCGTTTTATGGATATTATCCGTGACTATTGCAGTGAGAAGGAAATCGAGCCCCTAAATGTTCCATCGGCTAAGAGATACAGAGCAGAAACCAAAGCCAGTAGGAAAAGCTGAACAGATGATACTTATTTGCCGGTTTAGGCGCTACTTTGTCACCGCCACAGTGGTTTTCTACCCGCCAAATCATCAAAATACTTGACAGCCAGAGCCCTCCCCGGGATTTGGTTCCCATAAGCATGTGCTGAAGTGGTGAAATTGGTATACACGCTAGTTTCAGGGACTAGTGAGCGATGAGCTCATGCGGGTTCGAGTCCCGCCTTCAGCACCATTTTTTTGCCTGGGATTTTGGAGGCTGGAAACTTCTTCTCTGCGTGGTTTATCCTCTCAGCCCAAACAAAAACATTGACGTAATAACGAAGCTCCCAAATTCTTGCATTTAATCTAAAAATTAGAGTGAGATTATGGAAAAACACAGAGTTTGTTTGCCCAAACTGAAGCTATGGCCCCAGTTTGAGAATGAGAAGAACAGCCGATCCTGGCAAGCCCGGATTGGCGGGGTTACCGCCTTCCGCGCAACAATCGATCACATCCATAATCACCCTCAATAAAGGAGCTGAATCCCCTTGGCAGAAAAGATTTTCATCCTGGACACCAATGTCCTCATCCACAATCCGCAGTCCCTCTTCTCCTTTGCGGAAAACCGCGTCGTGATCCCCATCGTGGTGATCGAAGAGATCGACCTGTTCAAGAAAGGGGTCGATGAAAAGAGCCGGAACGCCCGCCAGGTGGGGCGCTACCTCGATTCCCTGCGTTCCGGCGGCAGCCTGCATGAAGGCGTTAAATTGGATAACGGCGGAACCCTCCAGGTCTCGGTGAACAAAGACGTGACAGACACCGCTTCCCAACTGATTTTCCTGGACCGCAACGACAACCTGATCATCGGCACCGCCCTCTACTTTCAGCAAAAATATCCCGAATCCGAGGTCACCCTGGTCTCCAAAGACACCAATGTGCGCATCAAAGCCGACAGCGTGGGGATCAACGCCGAAAACTTCGAAACCGACAGCATCAAGTTTGAAGAACTCTACACCGGCTGGGAGAGCAAGGAACTTGAGGACGAGGAATTCGATGCCATCAACGGAAAAACCTACATCGCCAACACCTTTGGAGACCTCTATCCGAACCAGTTTGTCCGCTTCTTCAAGAAATCCGACCCGGAAACCGTTCGCACCCTGCGCTACAACAAATCCAACAACGCCCTCTACACCCTCCAGAACTATCTGGGACAGCCGGTTTACGGGATCACGGCCCGGAATTTCGAACAGGAGATGGCGCTGGATTTGCTTTTGGACGACACCATCCGTCTCGTGAGCCTCTCCGGAAAAGCCGGAACCGGCAAAACCCTCCTGGCGATGGCCGCCGGACTGCAAAAGGTGGTTGAAGAGCAAAAATACACCCGCCTCGTAATCTCCCGCCCCATCTCGCCGCTGGGAAAAGACCTCGGCTACCTTCCCGGCTCCAAAAGCGAGAAATTCAACCCCTGGATGCAGCCCATCTACGACAATATGGAAATCCTGCTGGCGCTGCACGAAGACATCAAAACCGACACTATGAAAGGCAAGCGCAAGCCCAGCCTCGAAGACTTTTTGGATTACGGCTTTCTCGAGCTGGAACCCCTCACCTATATCCGCGGACGGAGCCTGCCCCACCAGTTCATCATCATCGACGAAGCCCAAAACCTCACTCCCCACGAGATGAAGACCATCATCACCCGCGCCGGCGAAAACACCAAGCTGGTCCTCACCGGCGATCCCTACCAGATCGACATACCCTACCTGGATTCCGCTTCCAACGGGCTTTCCGTCGCGGTCGAGAAGCTCAAAAACGAGAACATTGTCGGCCACATCACCCTGGACAAGGGCGAGCGTTCGGAACTGGCGGACCTGGCCGCGAAATTCTTCTAAAGAGGCGCCAAATGGCCGTTAAAACGATCCGCGAACGCAGCTGGGTGGAGATCGACCTGGACGCCTTTCGCTCCAACCTGAAGGCTCTGAAGGCCTTTATCGGCAAAGATCAGAGCTTCATCCAGATTGTCAAGGCGGACGCCTACGGTCACGGAGCCCGCGAGATCGCCCAGACCGCCTTGTCCGAGGGAGCCATCGCGCTTGGCGTCGCCAATCCCGAAGAGGGGAAACTGCTCCGTATCCAGGGTTTCAAAGAGCCAATCCTGATCCTCTCTCCCTCGCTTCCTGCCGAGATACCCGGAATTCTGGAATATGAACTCTGGCCCACCCTCAGCGATGTTGCTTTTGCCCAGGCTTTGAACAGCGCCTGCTCTGAGCGAGGCAGCAAGTGCAAAGTGAGCCTCAAACTGGATAGCGGAATGCACCGCAGCGGAGCTTTGCCGGAAGAATTCAGCCAGCTTTGGAAAGAGCTGACGAAACTGCCTCAGCTCGAGGTGCAGAGCGTCTTTTCCCACTTCGCCGCCAGCGAGAGCGACCCCGGTTTCAGCCAGCTCCAGGAAGAAGAATTTCTCGCCCTCATCAGGAAAAACCGGATCGAGGCTCCCTGGCTGCATCTGGCGAATAGTTCCGCCCTCATAAACGGCCTCGGCGGAGGCGTTCCCATCTGCCGTCTGGGCATCCTCAGTTACGGGATTTACACCCATCCCTCGCAAGCAGACAGGGTAGCCCTCAAGCCCGTGATGACCTTCAAATCCACTGTTTCGCAGATCAAGACTGTCCCCGCCGGCGCCACCGTCGGCTACAACCGCTCCTGGACCGCCGCCCGGGACACCCGCTACGCCGTGATTCCGGTGGGCTATGCCGATGGCTACGATTTTTTGCTTTCCAACCGCGGGAACGTATCCCTGAAAGGCTTTCTCTGCCCCGTGATCGGCCGGGTGAGTATGGATATGATCTGCGTGGACATCTCCGGAGCCGGAGAGGTTCAGATCGGTGATGAGGTGGTGCTTTTGGGAAATTCCGCGAAAGAACTGAGGGCGGAAAATCTGGCGGCGAGTTACGACGGCTCGTCCTATGAGCTGCTCTGCCAAGTGGGACGCCGCGCGAAACGCTATTACTTTGAAGGCAGCCGCCAGGTGACCTCCTCGCCCCTTTCCCGGCGCGAATTCGTCTCCAGCGACTATGGGAATACCAAACTCAATCAGATCATCCAGGCCGCCATCTCGCAGCGCATCAACAGCGAGGAAATGGGCGAACTGATCTCCCGCGAGATTCTGCGCGTGTTTTTCTACAACAAAGACCACGAAATCCTTTACCGGCGTGATTTCCGCCACCACGTGAGCTTCTCGGAGTCGGACAACGCCGCCTTTTGGCGCGCCCAGACCACCCTCAGCTTTGCCAAAACCCTCCAGAACGATTTCTTCACCGTCGCCTGTGCCAATTCCGAACAGGCTTTGAAAGCTTATTTCAAGCGCCGCGATGTGGAATACCGCTGGTTGATGGATGGAAATTTCGAGCTCAGCCCGGAGGCTTTCCGCCTCTCCTCGGTGCGGATAAACGGCATCGAACTGGAGACCAAAGTCCATTTCCGCAATGCCTGTATGGAAATCCGCTGCTCCCATCCCGCCCTCAAAGAGCTGGTTGGTTCCGAGGTTCGCTACGAGATCGACACCCTCACCATCTATCCCCGTGCCTCACATCAGCTCAGCGTTTTCATCACCGAAGCCACCCGCGGCGTCAGAATCAGTTTCACCCATCCGGCTGGCTTGGAGAAGGTGGAATGTGTGCCCATCTTTGCCGGC
>CAXYWN010000140.1:0-5687 GCA_964292625.1 uncultured bacterium | reverse complement strand
GGTGCTGCTTCTCACCTGTATCCTCCAAATCCTGGAGGCCGCATGAAAAAGCTGGGTGTATTGCTGCACATCAGTTCTCTGCCTTCAGAATACGGCATCGGCGACCTCGGTCCGGAAGCCTATCAGTTTGTCGATATCCTGGTGGAACGCGGCTTCAAGTATTGGCAGATACTGCCTCTTTACCAGACCGGATACGGAAATTCGCCCTACAATCCCCTTTCCGCTTTTGCCCTCAATCCCTATCTGATCAGCCCCGACCTCCTCTATGAGGACGGCTTGATCGACCAGCCTGACCTCGAGGCGGCCAAAATACCCGTCTCCGACCAGGTTCCTTACGAATCGGTGTACCGGCTCAAGGACCAACTCATCGCCAAAGCCGCTGATAATTTCCTTTCAGACATAGAGATATACGATTTTATTGAATGTAATGCTTTGTATATGAAGCCTTATCTGGCATATATCACATTGAGTAAGCTCTATGGAGATGATGACTGGCACCTCTTCCGGCCTGAACACCGCAGCTACTCCAATGAACTCTACGAGAGACTTTTCAAATCCTACGGACGTCAGATGCTCCGCGCAGCCTGCGCTCAGGCAATCGTTAAGGACCAACTGCACCGGCTCAAGGATTATCTCAATTCACAGGGCCTGCAGCTCATTGGCGATATGCCTATCTATCTGTCATATCATAGCGCGGAAGTATGGTCAAACCGACATCTGTTTGCTCTTGATCCGGCCGGAAACCGTCTCCGCGTGGCTGGCGTGCCGCCCGATGCGTTCAGCGAGAAAGGCCAGCTTTGGGGAAACCCGCTCTACCGTTGGGATGAGATGCGCCAGGACGGCTTTCAGCTTTTCGTCAACCGCATCCGTCACGCGCTGGACTATCTGGATAAACTCCGTCTCGACCATTTCATCGGCTATGTAAATTATTGGTCTGTCGAATGCCCTGTCTCAGAAACAGACAGATTGCCGACTTTACCCGAAGACGCCTTGCAGGGAAGCTGGGAGAAGGCTCTGCCCGAGGATTTCTTCCCGCTTTTGAAAACCCTCTTCCCCACCGACAGATTCATCGCCGAGGACCTGGGCATCCTCAACGCCGAAGTCTGCTCTTTCCGCGATAGATTCGGCCTGCCGGGAATGATCGTGCTTCAGTTTTGTTTCGAGGAAAGCGTTCCCCAGCCCCGCCAGTACCCTCCGGAGCGCCATCTCTATACCGGGACTCACGACAATCCCACCGTGCGCGAGTGGTTTGAAAGCTTGCCAGAGGATTCCCCCAGCCGCGAGAATCTCCTCAGCTTCATCCATCAAAACGCCACTCTCTTTGCCGGCCTGGGTTTGGAAGATTTCAACGACATTAAGGATGCCATCCACAAAATCATCTGCATGATCGCCCAGTCCTCCGGTTGCGAAAACATCATTTTCCCCTTGCAGGACATTCTGGGCTTGGGTTCAGACGCCCGGATGAACGTTCCCGGAACGGCTTTGGGAAACTGGCAGTGGCGGCTTACAGACTTCACGGATTTGCTCCAAACACTTATCCCTTGCGGAATTTGAGCCTTAGCTCTTTCCCCGCCGGCTGATCGGCAGATTCCACACTTTCATTGACAGAATTTCCCACCCTCCCGATAATGCTCTCAAGCAATTTTTAACCTCAAGGAGCACCCTATAATGTTGCAAGATTTGATCACCCTAAACCGCAGCTATCGCCGCTTCGACGAACAGCGCCGCCTCAGCCGGGAGGAACTGCTGGAACTCATCAATCATGCCAGACTTTCCCCCAGCGCGATGAACCTTCAGCCCTTGCGTTACAAACTGGTTTACAGCCCCCAGGAATGCGACCTCGTGTTCCCCCACACCCGCTGGGCGGGATATCTGAAAGAATGGCCCGGACCCCAGCCGGGAGAACGTCCTGCGGCATATCTGCTGATCTGTCTGCCTCACGACGCTGGCCGAATGCAGTTTATCGATACCGGTATCGCTGCGCAGAGCATTCTGCTGGCGGCGGCGGAAAAGGGACTGGGCGGATGTATGCTGGGCTCTGTGAATAAAGACGAGGTTCACTGGCTTTTCAGACTGCCTGAGGAACTCGAAATCGTGCTGGTGATCGCCTTGGGCGTTCCAGCTGAAAAAGTGGTACTGGATGAGCTGGAAATTCCCGACCGGATTGAATATTGGCGGGATGAAACCGGGGTCCACCACGTTCCCAAACGCCGCTTGGAAGATTTAATCCTGCCGGTTGTGGATTTATTTCGCAAATCCTAAGATATTTCATATAATGTATCACCCAAAGTTGCAAGCTTCTATCACTTGGACAAATGGGGATAAAGCCTTATGTGGTGCGGAGATATATAGGACTGGCTTCAGACGCTTGCAATAGCCTGTTTGGACGTTTCTGGACGTTTTTGTATCACCGATAATTGCAAATTGAGCCGATTTCGGACTGGTTTTGGACTTTTCGGTTTCGCTCCAAAAATAGCGAATTAGAAAAGCCGCAACTGAAGTGACAAAATCCCGATCAGCAAAGCGTCATCACCCTGATCGGCGTCCAATATCTGCACGTCAAAGTCTAAGTTAAATGGTTGCAATACAACGCGACTATTCTTTGGATCGAGGATGATTTTCTTAAGTGTGACACCATCGCCAGCTCGGATAGCACCCACTTTTCCATTAGCATATTCCCAGTCTAAGGTCTGTTCTAGGATCACGACGTCCTCGTGCATGATATTGGGCTCCATGCTGTGTCCATTTACTCTAAATGCCAAGTACTTATCAATGCTCTTAGGGATGAGAGTGCGGGGTAATTCGATGATTTCGCCCAAACTCCGGCAGTCTACAACGTCCTCTCTGGCCCCGGCGGAAATGTCGCCGATAATTGTCATGTTTACAGTACGAGTGTAATCTATTGTGGGAGATTCGATTAAGCCTGTCTTGCTGTCGACCACTTTCATTCTCTCGGTCATTCTGTCCTTCATCCAACCATCGAAATCCTGCACAATTTGCATGGGACCTTCACCAGTCAGCAACCAATTCACATTGATTTTTGCCTTCGCAAAAGCGATCAATAAACTGGATTCTGGTACTCTCACTCCGGTCCTATAACGAGACAAAGTAACAGTTGAGATGCCAAATTTTTCGGCAAACTCAAAGTTCTTTAACCTCATTATTTTCATTATCTTTACCAGTCGTTCACCGATATCCTTACTCGCCATAATAACTCCATACGTTAACTTTCGCATTGACAATAACCGTTTAGCTATCACAATGGCTACGGAACATCTAAATAGTTCCCCATAGTTGTGTCAATGAAATTCTAAAAACAAGGTGTATCTCAATGGCGTTTACGCCGGCAAGATTGGAAGGACTAAAAAACTCGGCGGAAAAATCCGCCGCTTCGCAGAAAGGACTTCACATAATCTTGCAGGCAAGGAAGTTAGCACCATAAATACTACCGTAATGGAGGTAACAATGAGTGCCAAAACGCAGTTTAAAGTCAGTTGCAGAGACTGCCCCGACAAGAATGTCCAAGTGGTTCTATATGACAAACCACTTGGACAAAACAGCCCTAGTCTCTTGCTGCGTATAGCTTCCGACCACAATGCCACTGCACTTTGTAGATTTTTGTCCAAGTGCTCCGAAAAATGTCCAAGTGCTGCCCGATTTTGTCCAAGTGGTTTCAGTATTTGTCCAAGTGGTTTGCCAAATCGAGTGGAGATTTGTCCAAGTGGTTTTTCGGGAAAATGTCCAAGTGGTTTTCTGAAATTGGAAGGTTACGTGATGGAGAAGGAAATTAAGTTAATCTGGCTGCCCCTTGCCAGGGTAGCTGCTCTGTATGGCAAATCGGTTAAGACTATCCGCAGGATGGTCGCAGACGGATCGTTTATCGCAGTGAAGCGCAATGTGGTGAGTGGCAACTACCGCATCAGCAAGTTATTTATCGCAACAGGACAAGAGCTGATAGATCTGGATCGGGACTACTGCCGCAAGCGTGGCGAGAGTCCAGTCTATCTGGAGAAGGAGAGCATCGTACTCGATGCCTGCCAACCTAGCTGCCTGTTCATTATCGCATACACTAAGGAGAAGAAGGTAGAGCATGGACAAGATTGATAACATCTATGATCAGATCGACCGGGAGAACTATGCCAAGAACTATGAGACGTTCATGGCTGCAGTCAGGTCCGGAGCCCAGATCAAGATCATACCTCATGACTCAAAAACTGGAGAATCTATCCAGTTGGATATAATAAACAAGTTTCCCACTGAGCAGGCAGCCCCTTCTATTGATATAGTTAAGGTGCCGGAAGCTCTTGTATCAGTCCCTATAGAAGTAGAACCGGAAAAGACAGCTATCCCAATAGAAGTAATGCCAGAACTGGTGATAGTCGAGCCTATTATAGAGGATGACGATACTGAGCCAGAACCGGAACTCGATCTTGAACCAGATAGCAAGGAACTGCTCAGTTGTATGATCGAGGCTCAACTGCACTCGCAATTCTGCGAAACGGTACTGAACCGTCTGGCTGAGACCGAAGCCAAGTTAGATGAGTGGAAGCTGATCACCGATCAATACAATACCGGGCTGCTGGTGCCGGAACTGAAAAAGCTCAAGGGTAAACGGCAGGAACGCACTTTAAGGTTATGGGTTGAGAAATACATGGATAGCGAGCGGGATATGTTCGCTTTGATCCACAAGGGCAAGAACCAGACTCGAGGCCGCAAGGTTACCTATCTGGAACAGCACTTCCTACTGAAACTGCTATTATCGCCTCAGAGGATCAAGATTGGCTCTGCCATCGCCACTCTGAAAAGCTATGAAAGACTGGGATCGCTGGAATCGCCAAGTTCAGAACCGACTCTTCGACGGTGGTGTATGGACTGGGAGACAAACAATAAAGCGATCTGGACGCAGGCAAGATTGGGAAGTAAGGCAGTAGCAGAGGAGATCGTTAAAACGATCAAGCGAGATAACGATCTGCTTGAACCTGGTCAGGTCTGGGTGGCAGATGGTCATGTTCTTGCCTTCGATATCATCAGTCCTAAGACAGGCAAGCCGCAGCGGATGACCATGATCATGGTTCTGGACTGGGCGAGCCGCTATCCGGTAGGAGCCAGCATCGCCTATACCGAGGATAGCCAGCATATCCAACTGGCCTTCCGTAATGCCTTCCTCAATTATGGTGGAGTGCCCAAGTTCGTCTATCTCGATAACGGCAAAGCATTCAAGAGTAAGCTGTTCAATGAGAAGTGGGCTGACCACGATCTCTCCAGTGAATTATCCGGTATCTTCCCTCGTTTAGGAATCGGTGTGGGCTTTGGCGTGAGCTACAATGCCCAACGCAAGATCATCGAACGCCTCTTCAAGACCTTCCAAGAGCAGTTTGAGAGATTCATTACAACCTTTAGAGGAGCTTCGATTGCCGATAAGCCCTCAGTGCTGCATCGCAACGAGAAGTGGGCAAAGAAGCTCTATACCGGCAAGCCACCCACTATTGAAGAGACGATGCAGATGATCGCCTTCTATGTGAGATTCTGTTATGGTGAGACACCGCATACCTCACTCAACAGACGGACTCCTTATGAGGTCTTCAGTGCTGCCAGAATAGCTGAGAACAGACATGTGGAGATCTCCAGGCTCAACTTCCTGATGATGGCGATGGAACGCAAGAACATCCGCAGTGAAGGCATCAGGC
>CAXYWN010000139.1:0-5706 GCA_964292625.1 uncultured bacterium | reverse complement strand
ACCACGCCGGGATCATCGATCTGGATGACCGCACCCCGGTTGGCACGCCTGTAAACGAGATTTAGGAACTTCCTGACACCATCCTGGAACTGGAGATCACGCCGAACCGCCCCGATTTGCTGGGATACATCGGTATCGCGCGCGACCTCTCCGCTTCTTGTGGAAAGCCCCTCAAACTGCCGCTTGTAGAGCGAGTGACCGGTGGAAAAAGCGCTAAGATCGCGCTGACCCTTGTTTTGGACGACCCAGAAAAATGTCCCCGCTACACGGCCCGGCTGCTGGAAGGCGTTCAAGTGAAGGAATCTCCCCAATGGCTGAAAACCGCGCTGATCAAATCAGGTCTGCGGCCCATCAACAACATCGTTGACGTGACCAACTATGTGATGCTGGAGATGGGACACCCATTGCACGCTTTCGATTATGACAAGCTTCAACCGCTTGCTCCGGCCGACGGCCATCCCGCAGTGGTGGTCCGCAGAGCCAGGCAGGGAGAAGAGTTTGTGGCTCTGGACGGAAAAACATTCAAGCTCGACTCCGACGATCTGGTGATAGCCGACGGCAAAGATGCCTCCGCTCTGGCTGGCGTGATGGGCGGCAAAGATACCGCCATCAGCAACGACACCCGCTCCATCGTGCTTGAAGCAGCTTGTTTTGAGCCTACGGGCATCCGCGCCACATCCTATAAACACAGGCTCTCCACCGATTCTTCATACCGCTTCGAGCGTCACCTGAGCCCCCACGCCGTGGATGCTGTCAGCGACCGTGCCGTGCAGCTTTTTCTGGAAGTAGCGGGTGGCAAAGTCTGC
This sequence comes from uncultured bacterium, assembly GCA_964292625.1. Classification (GTDB taxonomy): domain Bacteria; phylum Cloacimonadota; class Cloacimonadia; order Cloacimonadales; family Cloacimonadaceae; genus Syntrophosphaera. The sequence continues at coordinate 4,900 of CAXYWN010000139.1, read as the reverse complement.
CAAGCGCTCTACGACGCTTATCCACAACCTCTCAAACCCAAGTATCTCGCGCTCCGGCCCCGCCGCTTCAAAGAGCTGATTGGCTTCAAGCTGAAAGGCGATGCCATCGTCCGCTATCTGGAAGCTCTGGGCTGCAAACTTGTCCAATATGGCATTTGGCACGAGGGGCTGATTGAAGACCTATCTTTGATCCAACCTACCTACCTCGATGCGGAAGAGGCAGCTAAAGCTAATTCAACAGAAAATAACAGCGATGTCGCCCTCCATTTCGAAATCCCGCCCTACCGCGTGGATATCACCCGCGAAGCTGACCTCTTGGAAGAACTGGCGCGCCTTGCCGACTACGAAAGCATCCCCCGGAAAAAGTCAGTTTCCCAGATTATGGATCGTCACGGTTTCCGCATCCGCAGAGGAATTGAAGACTGGTTCGCGGATGCCTCTTTCTATGAGACCTTGAACTACAGTTTCTGTGACCCGGCCCAGCTGGCATATCTGGCTTTTGACCCCGAGGAGATCAACTCCACACTTATCCGGGTGATCAACCCCCAAAGCAGCAACCAGTCGGCCATGCGTATCACACTGTTGCCGCAGCTTCTGGAGAACCTGCGCTACAATCTCAATCACGGTGAACGCGACCTCAAGCTGATGGAACTTGGCAAAATTTATCTGAAAGACCATGATTCTCATACGGAGAAGCTGGCCTTCGCCGCCGTCCTCACCGGCCGCATGGACCCCGAACATTGGAACGCCAAAAGCGGCCCGATAGATGTTTTCCAGGTGAAAGGCATGGTGGAAGGACTTCTGCTGACACTCGGACTTGAAATCAGCCACACCCGGCCTTATGATCGTCCCTGGCTGGCTTCAGGCGACAATCTGGCCTATATCCACAAAGATTCAGTCCTCGCCTCCTTGGGCCGCTTGAAAACCCAGGTCGCGGAAAACTTTGGCATCGATTTGACTATTCTTAAAAATGACATCTGGGTGATTGAACTCGACGTTGACCTGCTCATCCCCCTCACCCGAAACCTGGAAAAGGTCTTTCGCCAATTGCCCCGCTATCCCGCGGTGACCCGCGATATCTCTTTTCTCATCAAGGCTGGGGTGCCTTATGCCGAGATAGCGGCGGCGATAAAAGCAGTGGAACCCATTTTAACCAGTGCAGTAAGCATTTTTGATCAATACCTTGGGAAGCAAGTCCCTGAAGGTTTTCGCAGCATGACGCTGCGGATAGTTGTCCAGGATAGCGAAAAAACATTGACAGATGAGCGCGTTGACCAAGTACTTGCATCGGTGCGCGAAATGCTCATCAGCGCCTGGCAAGTCAATATGAGGTAAAATAATGGAAACACAAGCCACAAGCTTGCAAGACAAGATACAAAAACTGATCAACCAGTACACTGAAGATAAGAAAAAACTGGAAAAACTGGACAAACAAAACGAAGATCTGAGAGAAGAAAACGGTCAGTTGATGACCCAGATCGAAAACATAAACCGGACCAATACTGGCTCCGCCGAACGCATCGAGGAATTGGAAAAGCAGCTCTCCACCCTGGAAGCCCAACACACCGAACTGCAAGACACCATCTCAGGATTTGAAAGCATCGCCAACGACGCGATCAGCCAAATTGACGGCATTTTTCCTGCCCTGGATGCCAATTAAGCTTGATGAAATCGGTGGAAGTCGAGATTTTTGGCCGCAGATTCCGTCTGCGCACGGATAATCCGAAAGAGACCCATGCCGTTGCCGCTGCCATAGACGCGGAACTGAATCAGCTCCGCGAAATCTATGAGAATCTCGATTTCACAAAACTTGTATTACTACTCCTGCTCAAGAAGCAGGATGAAATAAGCTCCCTGCAAAATCGCTCCTCAGAACTGGAAATGGAACTCGAACGCCTTAACCAGATGGTGGGCAACATCGTTGGGGAGAACTAAGAAATAGGCCTGCGGAACTCGTGATATGGATTGCAAAAAAGCTATTAAATCCACGGGAACCAAGCCATGGGTGGCATGCATGCCGGCCAGCCCGGATTCATAAAGCCCAAAAGGTAGGCGCCCACCTTATGCTTGGCTTTTATTGACAAGCATACACGGTTCACGCGGGCCTTATATCTTCGCAACGGCCGGGTGCGTAACCCGCCTGAATAGATTAAAAAGGATACCAAGATGCCAAATATTGCATGGATAATGGCAGCAATCGGAATTGTGGTTGGTTTTGTGGTTGCCCTGATCATCTATCTGATCAAACGCAACACTGCTTTCCACCTGATTTCAAGTGCCAAACAAATCGCCGAAGAAATGAAAGATTCTGCCAAAGCTGAAATAGAAACCACCAGAAAATCCACCATCCTGGAAGCCAAAGACGAATGGTTCAAGCAAAGAAAGACGATGGAAGACGAGATCAAAGAGCGGCAGAAAGAGCTCCGTTTTCAAGAAAAGAAATACAACGAACGCATCGGCAACCTGGATAAACGCCTCGAGGCCATGGACAAGAAAGAGGCGAACATCGTCGAGCAGGATAAACGCTTCAAACACAAAGAAGAAGACATAGCCCGTAAGACCCAGGAAGCGGATAATCTCATCACCGAACAGCGCGACAAACTTTCCGAGATTGCCGGACTCAGCCGCGAAGAAGCTCTGAAGGTGATCCGCGAGGAATTGATCGCCCAGGCCCGCCAAGTGGCCGCCAACGACGCCAAACTCACCATCGAGCAGATTAAGCTCGATTCTTCCAGAAAAGCTGCAGAGATACTTGCCACAGCCATCCAACGCCTGGCGGTGGACCATGTTTCCGAATCAACCGTCTCCGTCGTTTCGCTGCCCTCAGACGAGATGAAGGGCCGGATTATCGGCCGCGAAGGACGCAATATCCGCACCTTTGAAAAAGCCTCCGGCGTTGACCTGATTATTGACGACACCCCCGAAGCCGTTGTGCTTTCATGTTTTGACCCCGTGCGCCGTGAGATTGCCCGCCTCTCGCTGGCAAAACTGATTTCAGACGGACGTATCCATCCCGGACGCATTGAGGACGTAATCGCCAAAACCGGCAAGGAAATGGAAGAAAACCTTATCAAAATAGGCGAAAATGCAGTCCTTGAAACCAACATCCACAATATCTCCGGAAACCTTATAAAAGTACTGGGACGCCTCCATTACCGCACCTCCTACGGCCAGAACGTTCTCAAGCATTCGCTTGAAGCAGCCTGGATCTGCGGGATTCTCGCCGCCGAACTCGGCCTTGACCAGGAGGTCGCCCGCCGCGCCGGAATGCTGCATGATATAGGCAAAGCAGTGGATCAGGAATTCGACGGCACCCACGCCATCATCGGCGCCAATCTTGCCCGCAAGAACGGCGAAAGCAAGCTCATCGTGAATGCCATCGAGGCTCACCATGAAGAAGTGGAGGCCACCTCTGTTTATGCCGCTCTGGTGCAGGCTTCCGACGCCATTTCCGGTGCCCGCCCCGGCGCCCGCCGAGAAATGTTGGAAACCTATATGCAGCGCCTCGCCAAGCTTGAAGAGATCGCCAATTCCGTGCAGGGAGTGAACAAATCCTATGCCATCCAGGCCGGCCGTGAACTGCGCATCATTGTTGAGCCCAGCATCGTTGAAGACGCCCAAACCGCTCTGCTGGCCACGGAAATCGCCGCTCAGATCGAAAAGGAAGTGCAGTATCCCGGACAGATTAAAGTCACCGTTATCCGGGAAACCCGCCAGATTGCCATGGCCAAATGATGCGACTGCTCTTTTTCGGAGATATCTTCGGCAAACCTGGCCGGCAAGTTCTCTATGATCAACTGCCTGCCTTGAAAAGCGAATTTTCCCCGGATTTCATCATCATCAACGGGGAAAACATCGCTGATGGCCGCGGCCTCACCGAAAAGACAGTCAAACCCCTTTTCAACGCCGGAGTGGATATCGTCACCGGCGGCAACCATCTCTGGGATAGAAATGAGTCCTGGGACTACATCCGCGAAACCCCGGCCATCGTGAAACCCTTAAACTTTCCCGCCACAGCTCCCGGACATTCTGTCTGTGTGCTGCGCAAAAATGACCTTGAACTCACTGTCCTCGCCCTCTGCGGCCAGGTTTACATGCCTCCCTGCGATTCACCCTTCACCGCTTTGGAACGCTGGCTTGAGAACAACCCCGGGCATGAAGAACGCTGCGTTATGGCGGATATTCACGCCGAATCCACCGCCGAAAAACGAGCTCTGGCATGGTATGTGGATGGCCATATTTCCGCCCTGTTGGGCACTCACACCCACATCCAGACCGCCGATGAAGAGATTCTGCCCCAAGGCACGGCCTACATCACAGATGTGGGCATGACCGGCTCCCACGACAGCGTCATCGGCGTGAAAAAAGATATTATCCTGGATAAATTCCGTCACGCCCTGCCCCGGCGCTATGAAACTTCCGACCTCGGCCTCCAGGTAAACGCTGTCTATCTGGAACTCGATACCGGCACCGGTAAGGCGCTGAAGATCGAACGCCTGAGACGCTGCGTGGCAGGAACTACCACTGAAGGTGAATGACATGGAAAAAGTACTCTCCGGAAAACCCCTGGCTTCCCTCATCCGCAGAAAGATCAAGGAAATCAGAGGTCAATACAACTTAACCCCCAGGATGCTGTTGATCCAGTCCGGATCCGATCCAGCCTCCACCTATTACGTACATAATATCGTTTCCAGCGCTGCCAAACTGGGCTGCGAGGTCTCCCTGGAAACCTTGCCCGCAGATATCAGCCAGGCGGATCTGCTCTCTCTAATCGCCTCCGCCAATGCCAATCCTGCCATCCACGGCATTATGCTGGAAAAACCACTGCCAGGTCACATCCATGACGCCCTCGCCGGGGAATGCATCGATCCCGCCAAAGATATCGATTGTCTCAATCCGG
>CAXYWN010000138.1:0-5748 GCA_964292625.1 uncultured bacterium | reverse complement strand
CCCTCCCGCTGAAACTGGGACACATCGTTTGGGGAAAGTTTCTGGCAGCCTGGCTGCAACTGGCCACCGTGCTGGCTTTCAGCCTTGTTTTCCCGATTCTGATCTCCATCTTCGGGATCGGCATCGATGCCGGAGCCATTGTCACCGGTTATCTGGGCCTGCTCTTTGCCGGAGCTGCCTTCATCGGCATCGGCATCTTCGCCAGCAGCCTCACCGATAATCAAGTTCTGGCCTTCATCCTGGCTTTGGCCATCAGTGGAGCGATGTTCGTGCTGGGCCGGCTGAGCGATCTGATCCCCCTGAAGCTGTTTTCGGCCATTGAGTATTTTGGTTTCGATTACCATCTGGCCAGCTTTATCAAGGGCGTGATCGACACCCGCGACATCCTCTGGTTCGCCGCCGTAACCTTCATCTTTATCCTGTTGGCCCAATTCCGCCTCCAGGGCGAAAACCTGATGCAGGAGCGCTAAATGAATACCCGCAACCAAATTTTCGGAACCTATGCCATCAAGATCCTCATCGCCATCCTGGTGCTGATCCTGGCGAGCTTTTTGTATGTGCGACTGGATGCCAGCCGCAACAAAAGCTACTCCCTGAGCAAGGCCACCAAAACCAGCCTGCGCTCACTAAAGGACAAAGTGGTGGTGAAAGTTTTCGCCTCCAAGGAACTGCCCCAGGAAATGAGCACTCTGAACCGCGACCTGAAAGACATGCTGGAAGAGTTCCAAAATCAGTCCCGGGGCAAACTCAAGTTCGAATATGTGCGCACCAAAAACATCGACGAACTGATCGACCAGGCACGCCAATACAACATCCCTCCTTTCACCGCGACCATTTTTGAAGAAGACAAAATGGTGAGCAAGGAGATCGTTTTCGGAGTAAGTTTCGAAGGCGGGGGAAAATCCTCGTCCATGTATCTGCGCCCGGGCATGGAGGCAATGCTGGAATACCAGCTGCTGAAACAGATCAACAAACTCCGGCCCGAGGCTTTGCCGGAAATCTCCGTTTTTGCCGATTCGCTGACCCTGCTGCTTCAATATACCTATTACAAGGACAATCTGGCCACTTTCTTCCTGGAACTGACGGAAAACTACCAGATCGTGCACACCGACTTGCTGACGGCGCCCAAACAGACACCGGTGATGCTCTGCCTCGGCGTGGTGGATTCGCTTTCCACCCTCCAGCTTTACCATATGGACCAGTATCTGATGCAGGGCGGCCAGGTCGTCATGCTCCAGGATCGGGCTCTGATATACATGACCCAGCAGGGAACCTCCGTCACAGAGCTGGACAGCAACATGTTCAGAATGCTGGAGCATTACGGAATCCTGATCAAACCTAATATCGTTCTGGACCAGGAATGTGAAATGGGCCAGGGTGGTGGCATGGGCACCCAGACTCCCTATCCCTTCTTCCCCAGGCTGAAACCGATTCCGGGATTTTCCTATACCGCCGGTTTCGATCCCGTCGTGATGAACATCGCCTCGGAAGTCGGCTTGATGCCTGGCTCCAAACTCAAGATGGAACCAGTGTTGCAGACCTCCGGAAAGTCCAATATAATCCTGGGCCCCGTATTCAGGATAGATGAAGCGGTGAACCGAGGCCTCGAACCTGGCTATCTGAGCATGCCTCCGCTTACTGTGGCCGCCGAGTTCAGCGGCAAATTCAACAGCTTCTTTTCCCAAGCACTTACGGACAGCACTTTCCATGCCTCTTCCAAGAAGTCTAAAATCATCCTCTTCGGCGACAGCGATTTCAACCTGGAATTCGGAGCCGGGGCCTTCATCATCCTGAACGCCATCGACCACCTCCTGGGCCATGAAGATATGGTGAAACTACGTTCCCCGCGAATCAGTTACAATCGCCTGGGCGCCGAGACCTACATGATCAAGCACCAGATGCAGCCGGCCGATCCCGCCAAGACAATCTCCAACCTCACCTTGGGCTTCAAACTAACCGCGATCCTCTTGCCCCTCTTGCTGCTGGCCCTTGTCGGCATCGCCCTGGCTGCCAAAAACCGTCCGGAATAAACTTGAAAAAGAGCAAGCTGATTCTCCTGATCGTCTTTCTGGTCCTGCTGGCCGTAGTCGTCTATCTGCTGCTGACCCGCACCGACAAAGAGACCTTCAGACCAATCTTCACCGCCGACAGCACCGCTGTGGCCCGCATAGAAATCGCCGATCCGGATACCAGCATCACCTTTGTGCAGAAAGACCAGCTCTGGCGCATTTCCCAACCTGTGAACTGGGATGTGGAGGAAGGCCATTTCCAGCTTTTTTTGAGGGAAGTGATCCACGAACAATACTCCACAGAGCCCGTCGCCTCGGGCAAAGACGCCCTGAAACAGTATCGTCTTACCAAAGACAAAGCATTGCGGATCAAAGTGTTTGGCGCCCGGGACAAGCTCCTGCGCGAGGTCTGGTTTGGCGATCCCGGCAATCCTTATGATTATTTCTGCTTTAAGGGCGGCACCGACGTCTATCAGATCAGGCGCAAGGTGGTTTCTTTCTATGGCCCCACTCTGGAATCATGGCGCTCGCCCTACGCCCTCAGCCTGTTTTCAGACGAGATGCTCTCCATCAAGGTGAAACACAGCAAAAACAGCTATGAACTCACCCGGGACGGCGAGATCTGGCATTACCAGGACAAGCTGGAGGATTTTGACATTCCGCCCCGCAACCTGGTGATGGGCAAATTGCTGAACGCCCTTTCTCATCTGGGCTCGAACACGATGCTCAGCGGAGACACATTGCCCCCGGAAGGCTCTGTTCCGGCCCCCGAATGCGAAGTTGAGGTGCTGCTGAAAGACAGCTCCAAGGTGATGATCAGCTTTCATCCCTGGGAAGATAACTATTTGATGAAGATCGACCGCTATCCGGACAGCTATTTCATAATGCTCTTCGACACCGTTTTCCGCTTCACCCGCCACGCCTTGCTGTTCCGGGCCGTGGAGGGAGACCCGCTCACTCAGTGAAGCCCGAGATCACCCGCTGCCAAAAGCTCGATTCGGAGTTGTTCGCGGCCATCACCGCCATCTGGAACGAGACCGGGATCAGCAATCCTGCCCGGGCAGACAGCTTTGCGGCGGTTCAGCACAACCTGGATCACGGTGGGATAATGCTGCTGGCCAGATTGGAAGAGGTTTTGGTCGGCACCGCCTGGCTGAGTCACGATTTTCGCCGCCTCTACATCCACCACATGGCTGTTTCACCGGAATTTCAGAACCATGGTATCGGCCGTCTCCTGCTGGAAGAAGCTTTCTTGATAGCGCAGGAAAAAGGCTGGCAGGCCAAGCTGGAAGTTCACGCCGACAACGCCGCCGCCCGCCACCTCTACGCCTCATACGGCTTCACGGATCTGGATGGCTATATCGTGATGATCAGGCGGGGCTGAGAAAGATCAAAGCAATCCCCACCTGCGCCGGAAGAAGAGTTCCAGGCAAAAGGCGAGGATGAAGGCGGTCAGCACCCACCATTTGCGGTAGAGGGGAATATCTGTCCGCTGTTCCAGTTTCCGGTTTTGCGCCGGCAGAGGTTGAAATTCTTTGATAGACGAGGGAGTGAGCAGTTTTCCGCCAGTATCGGAGGTCAGCCAGGAGAGCAGGGGCAGGTTAAAATCAAAATCCCGGGCTTCGATGGAGGAATCTGCCACGTTGAAGCGTCCACCGCTTTTTTCCCCGCTCACTTTGTCCGTAATCGCGAAGCTGTAGCCGCCGGCCTTGTCCAGGCTGAAGCGAACCGCGTATTCGCCCTCGTTTTGTGTCATGAAATCGCGGAAAACCTCTTTGCCGGAGGCATCGGTGACCTTCAATTCGGGATTCAGGTCCAGCCGCAAAGCGCGGATATCGTCCTGTGCGCGCAGCCGTAGGTTCACTTCTTCACCCAGGAAATAACTGCCGTTATAGATGGCCTCGTAACCGCTTTCTGAGGTATTGGCCAGCCAGGTGAGGGAATTGGCCAGCAAGGCTTGATAACCTCCGCCAGCGCTCTGCAGCTGCCATTTCCAGAGATTGAGAAAGGCCAGGGCCATGGTTTTGGCGCTGCCCTGAGTGCTTACGGCGATGGCTGGCGAGCTTTGGGGATTGTTGATGGTGGCCAGAACCTCCGCGCCGCGGAGGGCCGTAACGTAGTAATAATCGAGGGGAGGAACATCTTTGAGGTCAGAGCTGTCAAAACTGAGCATGGGATACTTGGCCGCAGTGGGGCTGAACTCCAGAAATCCCTGATAGGACGTGGCGATGTTCGATCTTTGCAGCGGTAGGATTGTTCCCAATTCCGGCAGCGGCAGGCCCTGATGCAGGATACCCACACCCCGCTTATTGGCTGCCACCACGTAATTGAGTACATTCCCGCTCAGTTGTAAGCCGCCGTTGTTAATCAGCACGAGTGCCGCGAGGTTTGCTCCGGGCAGGTTGGCTGCCGCGGTTTCTCCGGAAAAGGTCTGGCCGCCCTGAACCCGGTAATGCGAAACTTCCCAACGCGGATTGGTGGCAATGGCGTCCACCGTGAACTTGTTGTCCCATGCCGGGCTGTCTGAAAGGACCACTATCCGTTGTTTGTCGCTCAGAACTTCGATGGCGCCGGGATAGCTGTTGTTGTTTTGGGATCGCTCGCTGTTGCCGGAGGCGGAAACCTCCACCCGGAAAGGATAAAACCCTGTCTGGGCAAAGCGGTGGGTGAAATCGACATTCGTGGAGATTCCGTCCTTCAACTGGATGTTTTGCGAGCCGATCTGGGTTTTTCCCAGCCAGAGTTTCACCGCTGCCGGCCCGTTGTAGTTGTCGGATTTGACCTCGGCCCGGATGAGGGTGGGCTCGTTGCGATAGGCCTGGCGGTTGGTGATGGCGCGGACAAAGCTCAGATCAGCCTTTTGGGGCGCCACAGTATCCGCGATGGCATAAAAGGGGCTGCCCAATTGTTTCACTTGCTGCAGTGATTCGTCGCGCAACCAGCCGTCGGAAAGCAGCAATACTCCTTTCACCCGGCTGAAATCGTGTTTTTTCGCCAATTCCGCCAAAGCCGGAGCCAGCAGCGTATTGTCCTTGGCGGGCTCCAGTCCGGTGGCAAATTCATATTGATGCAGTTCATAGCCCGCGGCGGCGAATTTATCGGCCAGTTCTTTGCCCGGAGCGCGCAGCCAGTCTTTTTTGCTGCCAGAGGCTGCGCCGCTGAGGTCCATACTGGCGGAAACGTCCGTCAGCACCAGGATCTGTTGTTTTTCGCTGAGGGAGCGGTTATAATAGAGGATGGGCCTGATGAGCAAAAGGAAGAGCACCGAATGGGTTACGGCGCGCAAAAAAAAGGGCAGCCAGCGCCTTCCGCGGCCCAGCTCCGGTTGGGTGTGCCAATAGTAGTAACCTGATATCAATAGCGATACCAGGATGATAACTGCGTATTTCAGATTTATGTCCTTATGTTAAAATAGGTGGCAATGGCGATTCCTTTGGAGGAATAGCCCGGGTAAAACTGTTCAATGGATTGAAACCCGAGGCCGAATTCCACCGCTTCTAGGTTTAGCCCGATTCCGAAGGAAGTTCGCCAGGGATAGCTTTCGTTGGGCGATCCGTAGCCTAAAAAGAAAGACAAGATGGAGATTGGACGCAGCTCTGCGCCCAAGGCAAATCTGCCCTGATGGCTGATTCCCGCAGAATCGCCAAAACCTTGTATGTAATCGGCCGAAATGGAGTTCTGCTTGGTGAGATACATCGCAGCCAGCCGCATTTCCAGCGGGATTGTTGTTGTAAAGGGT
>CAXYWN010000137.1:0-5750 GCA_964292625.1 uncultured bacterium | reverse complement strand
GGAAAGACCACCACGACCAATACGGTATCAATACGGAATCATTACGGATGAAATGCGTATTGATTCCGTATTAATACCGTATTGATCGCCAGAGAGGAAGGAAGGTTGAAAGCAGAGTTTGGTAGGTATATAGCTGTTATATATGAGTTTAAATCGATTTAGCATATTCGCCGATTTCTGGGACAAGTATTCCGGGAATCCCCCCGAGGCTGGGGCACTCTCCGCCAAAACGCTGCTACCTTCTGTCCCGCAGAGGCTTGGCCTGTTTCCCAAATTATCCTTTGACAGAATACAGCCGGCGGCAAATCTATGCTTTAAGAGAAAAGGGAGAGACCGAGATGTCATTTGTACATTTACATAACCACACTCAGTACAGTTTGTTGGATGGCGCATGCCGGGTGGACCGGATGGTGAAACTGGCCAAAGAATATGGAATGCCGGCCGTGGCTATCACCGATCATGGCAACCTGTACGGAGCGATTGATTTTTACAGGCAATGCAACAAAGCTGGCCTGAAACCCATAATCGGCACGGAAGCCTACATCATCAACGGCGAATTGGACAGTGAACACAATAAAAGCGACACTCGCCATCACCTCGTTTTACTGGCACAGAATTTCACCGGCTATAAAAACCTGATGATGCTTTCCTCACTCTCTTTTATAGACGGATTTTACTATAAACCCAGGATCAGCAAGTCCCTGCTGGAAAAACACAATGAGGGTTTGATCTGCCTCAGTGCCTGCGTGAAAGGCGAAATCTCCTCACTGCTGAACAATGGCAGAAAAGAAGAGGCCCGGGAAGCCGTGAGATGGTATCAAAGAGTCTTTGGCGACCGCTATTTTCTTGAGATCCAAAAACACGACATAGATATAGAACGCAATGTGATGCCGGACCTGATCGCCCTTGCCAAAGAACTGAAGCAACCGCTGGTGCTGACAAACGACTGTCATTACCTGCGTAAGGAAGACTACGAGGCCCACGACATCCTGATCTGCATCCAGATGGGCAAAACCCTCAACGACCCCAGCCGGATGAAATATGAGACAGACCAGCTCTATTTCAAAACTCCCCAGGAGATGAAAGCCCTCTTTCCGGAAGAGCCGGAGGCCTATGCCAACACGCTGAAGATCGCCGACATGATCGACCTCAAACTGCAGTATGACGATTTTTTGCTGCCCGAAATCGAGACTCCGCCGGAGTTTAAGGATATGGGCGCCTACCTGCGCGCGTTGTGCGAGGAAGGAGCGAAACGAAAATATCCGCAGATGACGGATGAGGTGAGGACCCGCATCGATTTTGAGCTGGATGTGATCGACCGGATGGGCTTCAACGGTTATTATCTGGTGGTGAAAGATTTGATCGACAATGCCCTCAAACAGGGAGTGCCAGTGGGTCCGGGGCGCGGTTCCGGGGCTGGCAGCATAATCGCCTATCTGCTTGGCATCACGCAAATTGACCCCATCCGTTACGGCCTGCTGTTTGAACGCTTCCTCAATCCGGAACGCATCAGCATGCCGGATTTTGACATCGATTTCTGCGCCCAGAAGCGCGGCCTGGTGATCGACTACATCGTTCAAAAATATGGCCGCAACAGCGTCACGCAGATTATCACCTTCAGCACGCTCGGCGCCAAATCCGTGATCAAAGATGTGGCCAGAGTGTTGATGGTTCCTGCCTCGGAAGCCAATATCATCACCAAAACCATTCCCGTGAACAAGAACCTTGAAGAGGCATACAAAGAAGCGCCAGAATTCCGGCATCTGATCGACAACAACGAACTCTATCAGAGCATCTATAAACACAGTTTGGTTCTGGAAGGGCTGATCCGCCAGACCAGCATTCACGCGGCAGGATTGGTGATCGTTCCGGGCGACCTGAAAGAGTTCATTCCTCTCACATGCAGCACGCAAAAAGACGCTGACAACAACATCCTGGTCCAATATGAAGGCCGCTGGCTGGACGAACTGAAGTTCCTGAAAATGGACATCCTCGGCCTCAAGACCCTCACCCTGATCCAAAATACGGTGGACCTTGTGCGGCAATCACACGGGGTGGAAATAGACATCGACAACCTCGAACTGACCGATAAAAAGGTTTATCAGTTGCTCAGCAAAGGCGATACGGATGGCGTTTTCCAGTTTGAAAGCGATGGCATGCGCAAATATCTGACCGAACTAAAGCCGAATATGTTTGAGGACCTGATCGCGATGGTGGCGCTATTCCGGCCCGGACCGATGAAATTTATCGATACCTATATCGCACGCAAACACAAGCGAGAAAAGGTGACGTACGATCACCCCGTGATGGAGAAAACCCTGAAGGAAACTTATGGAGTGACTGTCTATCAGGAACAGGTGATGCGGATTTCCATCGAGATGGCAAATTTTACCAGGGGTCAGGCCGACACTCTGCGTAAAGCCATGGGCAAAAAGAGCCTGGATATGCTGATGCAACTCCGTCAACAATTTAAGGACGGGGCAAATGAAAACGGGGTTCCGGAAAAGACCGCGGATAAGATTTGGAACGATTGGTTGGATTTCGCGCAATACGCCTTCAATAAAAGCCACGCCACCTGCTATGCTCTGGTGGCCTATCGCACTGCATGGCTGAAGGCGCATTATCCCGTCGAATTTATGGCCGCGTTGCTTTCCCTGGAAGACGATGCGACCAAGATACCCATCAAGATCGAAGTTTGCAAGACGATGGGCATCAAGATCCAGCCGCCCAATATCAACCGCAGCGACAAGGAATTCAGCGTGCGCGGCAAGGAAGTGCTTTTCGGCCTGAAAGCAATCAAGAACCTGGGAGAGGCCGCCATCGCCGCCATCGTTGAAGACCGGCAAAAGAACGACCCTTACACCAGCATCTTCAAATTCTGCACCCGCCTGGACAGCAGTGCCGTGAACAAGACGGTTTTGGAAAGCCTGATCGCCAGCGGCGCGATGGATGATCTGGAAGGCAGCCGGGCCCAAAAATGGGCGGTGATCGAGCAGGCGCTATCCTTCAACACCGGCGCCCAAAAAGACAAGCGCATAGGCCAGACCTCGCTGTTCGACATTATCGCCACCGACAGCACGGCTGAAGATTATTATCCGCCCTTGCCCGTGGAAGAGCCTTGGAGCTATGCCTACCAATTGGAAAAAGAAAAAGAGGTGCTGGGTTTTTATATGAGCGGACACCCGCTCTATGAATACCGCAGCCTGGTGAAGCATCTCACCAACGCCAACGCCCAGAGCATCAAGACTAAAAGCAATCAGGACCTGGTGCTGGCCGGCATCGTCTGCGGAATTACCCGCAAACGTGACAACAAAGGCAATCCCTTTGCCTTCATCGAGTTCGAGGACCTCACAGGCCGCTTTGAAGTCGCTCTCTTCAACCAGGATTACGAAAAACATTTCCCCAAACTGGCCAACGGCAGCATTTTCTTCATCTTTGGCAATAAATCCGGTTACAATGGCAACGAAGATAACATTTCCAGGGTCAGTCCGGTCAACCTGGTTCCCCTGGAAGCGTTATACCAGCATCTGCAAGGCGAGATTCGGCTGAATCTCAACCTGCCAACCCTTTCCCGTGAATTTGTGGATGAATTTTTCTCCCTAACCCAAAAAACCAAAGGCAGCTTTGTCATCAAAACCAACGTTAATACTGCAGAGGGAGACAGTTATCAACTCGAAGCACAGAAGAAAATCTTTCCCTCCAACAAGTTTTTGCAATGGCTGGAAGAGAAGCAGGTGGATTTCAGCCTGAGGTTTGCTTACAATGAAAAAAGCGGTTAAACTCGCCCTGGTCTTCTTGATCCTGGGCACGGTGTTATCGGCTCAGGAGCTGATCTTTGAGCATTATCGGGAAGAAGTGGATTTTTGGGTGCTAATCCCTTATACGTCACTGGTTTTCAAAAAAGACGCCTCCGCATCGAGGTTTCAACTGGCGATGGAACTGAAGAACAGCAAAACCAAAAAAGTGCTGAGTTTTGACGAGACCTTTGAGGTGCCCCAGCGCGATTGGCTGAAGGATACGGCCATACCGGTGTTCTTCAGAGCAGAGATCGGGCCTGGAAACTATCAGGCAAATATTCGGCTGCGCAATCTTACCCAGGGCGACAAAATCGACCTCAAACGCAATTTTGTGGTGGGCGAAGAATTCACGGAGATCGGCCAGCCCTATTTACTGTTTGTAAAAGAAGGGGTCACGTTCCAACCGGCCAGTCTGAAGAGCCCTCCGCTGCCCATCGACAAATGCCTGCTTAAGCAGAAATTCAGCCTGGTGGCGGATAGTGTTCGCATTACCGGGATCGCAGACCTACCAAGCTTTATCGCGCCTCTGGGTGCCTATGAGGCGGATCTGACTGCTCAGGCTAACGCTGATTCATTGTCCGGCCTGGGTATCAGCATCTACGAAAGCAATATCCGCTACGATATGGAACCTTTTCTCTACAGCCAGTGGTTCTTTTACAACGCGCGTTACAGCTATAAAGACCAGGTTCAGCAACTGCGTTACATCGCCACTCAAAACGAATGGAAAAGCCTGCGCGCCATTCCGGAAGACAAATATTCCGAAGTGCA
Source organism: uncultured bacterium (assembly GCA_964292625.1). GTDB lineage: Bacteria > Cloacimonadota > Cloacimonadia > Cloacimonadales > Cloacimonadaceae > Syntrophosphaera. The sequence goes on along the minus strand of CAXYWN010000137.1, from coordinate 1,185 downwards.
CGAAAAATACTGGCAGGCGCACGATCCGAGCCCCGGGACCCTGCGCAATGAAAGGCGCGAGATCTTTTACCAGAGAGTGATAACGGCCGATGAGCGCTTTACCATCCACAAAAAATTGAAGGGATGGAAGTCCGATCGAGGTAGAATATATATCAAATATGGCGAACCGGATGATACGCACAGCGAAGTGCATCCTCTGGACCTGTATCCATACATAGTCTGGACTTATTACGGTCTGAACCTGGAATTCATTTTCGCTGACATCGGCGGTTTTGGCCAATACAGATTGAGGAATAAAGATGAAGAGTTTTAAAGCATTACTGCTCTGCCTGGCTTTGGCCGGTTTGTGGACTTTTGCCGCAGCCGAGGCTTTTACCATGCACGTGGCCCCGCATCGCTTTTTGGGCAAGGATAAAAACACCATCATGTACATCGATTACCAGATCCCTTACAGTAATCTTTGGTTTCTGGCTCATAAGGGTGGATATTTTGCTGAAGTGGATGTGCAATTGGAAGTCGTTAAGGGCGATAGCGTGATATTTAGCCAGACTGTGCGAGACAACATCGGCATCTCCAACAAAAATGATTCCCGCTCCGCCAAAACCTATCTGAACAGGCTGAGTTTCAGTCTGGACGGCGAAGCATATCTTTTTCGCCTGAACGCCAAAGACCTGAATTCCCGCAAAACTGCCATATGGTCCTTCCAAGCTGAACCCCTGGGACCGCAGGATTTGCACGGCGACTTGGAATTGTGCAGTTTTGTGCGCCCTGACAGCAGCAGTTATCTGGACAAATTCCACCGCGGCAAAACCCTCTATCAGACTCAGCCATCCCTGATCTTCGACAAAACTGAGAGCGAAAATCTTTCCGTGTTTGTTGAGACTTATCCCCCGATGGAATTGATAGGCGAACCGGGAATGCTGGCGATGACAGTGGCAAAAGACAGTATCATCGTCTTTGACAAGTTCTTGGACTATACCCCAAACTCCGTCGGCGAAGGCCTTACGCTGCGCATCCCGTTGGAAAAACTTGGTCCGGGTAAATATACCGGCTCCTTGGAATTCCAGTTGGGAGAAATCTACCACGAACGGGAGTTCATCTTCTTTGTGACTGAGCCGAAACAAGACCAGTTCTTTGTCTTTCCCGACCCGGCTTTTACACTCAAAGGGGAGGCGCTGCCTGTGC
>CAXYWN010000136.1:0-5754 GCA_964292625.1 uncultured bacterium | reverse complement strand
AGCATCAAATACGTCGGCGACGAGGATGAACTTATTCAGACCATCGAAGGGGGAAATATCACTCTTGCCCTCTCCGGATCCCGCTACATAAGTTATTCCACGGCCTCCAAGGGCCTGTTTGGCATTACCTCAAAACTGAAATACAAAAACCTCGATCTGACCCTGATCGCCAGCACCGAAGAGGGTCAGAAGAATACCCAGAATTATGTGGGCACCAGCCAGGCGGACTCCACCGTCTTCCGCAGCCGGGATTACGCGCCTCGCTCCATGTACTATCTGGATGATCCCTATGAAGTCTTTGAATTGTATGCCCAAAGCGATGTGTCCAACTCGGTGCCACCAGGCTGGGTGAACAACGCCATCAAAACCAGTCCCAACGGCGCCTGGATGGTCAAAAACCCCAATCTTCTGCCTGCCAACGGCACTGTCCGCGTATTTATGGATGATGCCAATGCCAACAACAACGTGGCCGCCGCCATCGGTGATACCATCTATTTCAGCAATTCAGACTACTATACTCCCTACTACGATGAACTGGTGGAGGGAACGGACTTTGTTACGGACTACTCGGCCGGGATCATCCGGCTGAACAAGACCATCGACCGCCGCTCCACTATAGCGGTCAAGTACGTCCGCCGGGACGGCATTCCGGTGCCCCTGAACAGTGATGATGATGACGGAGTTTTGCACAGCAAGGTGATCCGCCGCCGCAATCAGGAATATAATCCCGGAGACCCGAACAACGTCTGGCACTATCAGATGCGTAATATTTACAACTTGAACAAGACCAACATCAAGAATGACGGTTTTACCCTCAATGTTTATACCGTAAACGTTGACCTCACGCGCAACTATCTTGTGCCGGATTCGCTTTCCACCCCCAACATCGTTACCTACACAGACTACCTGCGGATGGACAGCACCGGTGACGGCTTGATCAACGGCGACGACAATACGGTCAACCTGACCACAGGCTTGGTTTTAATTCCTTTCATCGAGCCTTTCAGACCTCTGGGTGACGCACTTGTTTACACCGATGAAGGCGAAAGCGTCAGCTATTTGGACGTTAAGCTATTTATGTCTGTGAAAGGCAAGATTGGCCGCGAATCAGTCGATCTGGCTCAGGGCGGCATTCTCAAAGGCAGCGTGAAAGTGAGGGTGAACAGTTTTGAACAGAAGGAAAATATCGACTACATCGTGGATTACGATTTTGGCAGGATCACCTTCCTCACCTCTGCCGGCAAGGATCCGGACGCCAAGATCGAGATCGACTATGAGTACCGCAGCGCCTTTGAAGTGGCCAGTAAATCGCTCGCCGGAGTAAGGGCGGACTGGAACATAACAGATTGGGTGAAGCTGGGCGGAACCTTCATCTATCGCTCCGAAAACGTGGCAGACCGCCGTCCCCGCGTTGGCAACGAGAATATCGAGATGTACATGGCCGACATCGACGGAACCATGACCTTCAAGCCTGCTTTCATCACGCGCTGGTTGAACGCTCTGCCGCTGATCAAAACCACCGCGGAAAGCCGGATCACCATATCCGGCGAAATCGCCTATACCATCCCAAATATCTACGGCGATCCCACCGAAAAGCGCAAAGAGGCCTATCTCGACGACATGGAATCCATCATGGATTTCTATCCCATGGGCGTCACCATCGGTTCGTGGTCTCAGGCCAGCAAACCCTTTAACGGCTCTCTGGCCAAGGGACGCACCAACTGGTACAATCCCAAAAACATCCGCCGCGAACAGGTCGAGGATCCCTCCACGCTCACAGACGCAGAAAAGCGTGAAACCGTAACCGTTCTTGCCATGAAAGTCTTTCCCGCCAATCTGGGCATACCCAATTCTGATTTATGGAGTTGGGGAGGGGTGATGAAATACCTTGGCAACCAGATTGATTTCTCGCAAAAGAAATACATCGAACTGATGGTCAAAGTGGTTGGCAACGACCAGGGGGCGCAGCCCAATCCCACTCTGCGCATAGACTTGGGCGACATCAACGAGGATTTTTACACCGAGTTCGGCGGCCTCAACGTTCTCAACACAGAGGATAAGAACAACGATGGCGTGCTCACCCTCGAAGAGGATACCGGCCTTGACGGCATCTTTTTTGGAGAGCCCGGGGCCGATCCCAATGATGTAGCCGACAATACCATCGACCAATACGGAGATTATCCCCGCATCAACGGCACAGAAGGCAACCGGGTTCTGGATACGGAAGACCTGGACGGCAATGGGGTTCTGAACACGCTGGACCGTTATTTCAGCTATTCTTTCGCCCTTTCCGATTCCACTTACCTCCAAAATGTCAATCAGGACGGCTGGCGGCTATACCGTATTCCCATCACCGATCCCAATATATATGAAGTCGTGAACAACTCTTCTGCCGGAGTGGCTCCCACCCTGAAAAAGGTATCCTACGGCCGCCTCATTATGGAGACGAACGTGCCGGCCAAAGTCCTGGTCTATGACTTCAACGTGGTGGGCAACAAATGGGAGGATTTCTACGTCCGCAACCTCGAAAACCAGATCATCCCGGACGTTCTGCTGAATTCCTTCAATACATCCTATCTCTCCGGGATTGTCAACAACCAGAAGAACAGTTCCCACTACGTCTCGCCGGAAAAGACTTTCTATATCGAGCTGCGCCGCGAATCCAGCGAATCCGCGCTCACCCTGGCCGTCGAAAACCTGCAGCCCGGCAATCAGGTCTTGCTGCGTCAAAGAATGTTTGACCCCTACAGCCTGCTTTCCTACAACAAGATCAAGTATTGGGTATATCCCGAGGCGCGGGAAAGCAGCCCCTTGCATCCGGATTCGGTGGATGTTGTCTTCCGCGTGGGAGCGGACAGCCTGAACTATTACCAAATCCGCCAGAGGGTGCCGGTTTTGCCGTATTTGGCCAAAATGGAGCGGGAAGCCTGGATAGAACTTGTTTACGATCTTCAGGCCATGACCTCGCTCAAGGAGAGCTTCCCGGACGAGACTTCCGGCCAGTTGGTGGATGGGAGCACGGTTTACAGCTTCCGGGGGGCGCCCACGCTCACCAACACGCGTGACATCTACTTTGGCGTCTATTCTCCGCTTGATATCCAGGCCCCCATGCCCTATAACGGAACCATGTATTTCAATGATCTGAGGGTTGCCGAGCCCTTTGAAGATATCGGGGTTGCCAAACGTCTTTCGCTGAATTCAGTATTTGCTGATATCAGTGTCCTGGATGTAGATTACGAGGATAAAAGCGAGAACTTCAACACCAATATCCAGAGGGGGCGCACCAATGCCTTCACCAGTTCGCGCACTTTGAATGTCACCAACCGCTATTTTTTGAACAAGCTGTTTCCCAACGCCTGGGGCCTGGATATCCCGGTCAGCCTCACCCGCAATTACACTCTCGGAATTCCCCGTTTCCGCGCTAATTCGGACCTCCTCCGCGAAAACATTGATGACCCCGAGGAAAAAGAACGCCAGCGCAACGAAACACTGATTTACGCGGCCGATTTCGGCTTCAGCCAGCGCACTGCTCCCAAGTCCAGGATACTGCAATACACCATTTACCGGCTTTCACTCAGCGGGCGCATCGAAAAATCTTATCGCTTTACACCCACCGCGGCGGATACCACTCTCACCTGGCGCGGAACCCTGAACTACAATCTCGGTTTTCCCAGTGACAAGGTAAGCTTCAAGCTCTTCAAAAATTACCGCCTGGGTTGGTTTCCCACCACCTTTAACAACAGTTTCACCATCAACAACACCGATCCCCAAAGCTGGAACTGGGAACGCCGGGACGGCGTTTATGACTGGCAGCCGCGTGCCCAGACAGTTTCCACGCGCGTCTTCACCACAGACACAAATGTCAATTGGGGTCTCACCTCCGACATCGCTCTCACCCTCCGGCTCAATTCCGAACGAGATTTGAAGCAGGAAGTGCTTTGGCAGGATTTCAATATCGGCAAACTCACGAAATACGTCCAGGATCTGGGCCTGAACTACAATCCCACCTATTTACGCAACATTTTCAGCTTTACCGTGAGCGGGTCCTCTCGCTTCAACGAGCAGCAGCGCAAATATTACCAAAACACCGGCGCAGGCCAGGAAGCCTACTTCGAAAGCGACGGCAGCTCCAACCGCACCCTGAGAACCAATTTTACCCTGATGAATTCCAGCCTCCTGGCCTCCTGGGCCGAGAAGATCAGAACTTCTCACACCGCCAAATTGGCGCAGCAACCTGATTCCCCCAAGCCTCCGGAAGATCCCAAAACTGACCCCAAGAAAGATCAGACCGAGGACCACAAGAAACGCCTGGACGAAGAACAACGCCAGAAAGACGAAGAACAGCGCAAGAAGGATGAGGAACAGGGCCGCCTGGAGAAAATGAAAAAGATGGAAGAGGAAAACGGCGGCAAGGATGGCTTGAAATTCGGGGATGAAGATTATAAATCAGGTGACACCGGATATCCCGATGAAAAACATGATGACTACAAGCCAGGTGAAGGCGACAAACCCAAAGGCGGCGGCAAACCCGGAGATGATAAGGCTCCCAAGGAACGTTTCTATTTGCCCTACGCGGCTATCAATATCCTCTCCAAAATCAAGAACGTAGCCGCAACCTATCAGAACGCATACGTGCAGACATACTCGCGCAAGCAGAATACCCCGCCCTTCCTGTTCCAATTGGGCGTGCCCAACAGCGTTCCCAGCGATTCGCTGGATTCTGTGGCCAATAACAACACCCTTTCTCTGGCCAGCGGCTTAACCTTTTCCCGGCGCCTGGACAGCGTCCTGCGCTATTCCCTCACTTTCGATCAGACCCGTTCCAACGCTTCCAATCAAATAATGGCTGTCACTTTCCCCGACCTTACCCTCTCCCTGATGGATTTCCAAAACATGATCGGGCTGGGCAAATTTCTCTCTAATGCGCGCATCAACAGCGGATTTCAGTACACCACCAGAGCCAACGGCGATATCGACTGGGATAAACCCAAACAGGAAGCCGCAACCTTGTCCCTGAATCCATTGATCGGTTTCACCGGGACTTTCTTTAAAAACATCAGCACCAATCTCAGCTATTCGCTTTCCACCGGTGAAAACACCACTGATATGGATACCTACGAAATCATCAAGACCACCCTCACAAATTCGCTTAATGGCAACCTCTCCTATTCCTTCCGTAGCGGGCGCGGTTTCACGGTTCCCTTCACCAAGAAGAAAATCCACATCAATAACGAACTCACATCCAGTCTAAACTTCCTCTATGAAACAAAATTTGACGAGACCTTTGGCCGCGAAACCTCTCAGATCGATCAAGACAATTACCGCATCTCCATCACGCCCAGCGCCACCTACCAGTTCGACGCCAACATCCGCGGCGGCCTCACCGGCACTTGGGAAAAGACCGCCGATAACAAACGCGATACCGGGCTCAGGACTTTCCGCATCGGTGTCTGGGTGGAAGTGAATCTGTAAAAGGCCGCGGCTATAGCAAAAAGGCTTTGGGGATGGATTCCTTAAAGCTGATTTGAACCCTGCTCAATCCTCAAAATAGGTGTATTTGTAACGGGCTATTTCTTCCAGGATTTCTCCAGCCCCGTCATCGTAGTCTATAAATTTTAGCGATCTGAGAATGTTCCCCAAGTCATCGTAGGAGTATTCAAACCGGGTCTGGATGTAAGCGTCGGTTGGCGACTCCCACTCTATGCTCAACAGACGGTAGCCGCGCTCATCATAATCATGGGTGCTATAACCCTG
>CAXYWN010000135.1:0-5794 GCA_964292625.1 uncultured bacterium | reverse complement strand
GAGAGAGAGAGAGAATTAATATATAAATATATTACTATATAATAATATAATATATATAAGTATATAGTATATAGGTATATAGCTTATCCTATACTCCCTGCACCCTCTACACCCCGGGAATATATATAGTAGAGCGGTGGTTTTTGCTTATTTGTGGCGTAAGTACCTGCAGGACAATGGGTCACCAATAAGCAGGCTATATTTATTGGTGCTTATTGGTGCTTATTTCCCCTGCAGCTTCTCAGTTCCTGGAATATATATAGTAGAGAGGTGGTTTTTGCTTATTTGTGGCGTAAGTTCTTGCAGGACAATGGTTCGCCAATAAGCAGGCTATATTTATTGGTGCTTATTCTGCTTATTTAGGGGCTTAAGTGCCTGCAGGACAATGGGTCACAAATAAGCAGCGTATATTTGAGATATTTGAGATATTTGAGCAGACCTGGAAGAAGAGACCTTCCTGGGGATATCTATAGTAGAAGAGGTGTTTTTGCTTATTTCCTCCATAACTGTATGTGCCGCAGTGGCTTGCTAATAAGCAGGGTATATTTATTGGTGCTTATTCTGCTTATTTGCCCTGCAGCTTCTCAGTTCCGGGGATATATATAGGAGGAGGGGGTAATTTTGCTTATTTGACCATAACCGTATGTGTGGCAGTAGCCTGCTAATAAGCACGGTATTTTTAGCTGAGATATTGGTGCTTATTTGGGGCTTAAGTGCCTGCAGGACAATGGGTCGCCAATAAGCAGGGTATGTCTCTGTTCAGTAGTTTCCGAGCCCAGAAAACAACATATAGATTTCCGTGTGATACCTTATGGGACATTCCGGATGACGTATATTGCAGGGCCCGGACTTAAGGATATTTGGCTTGACAAAAAAGTTAACGTTTCAAAACTCAGAATTCAATGGCAAAATTAAACGATATTGATATAGCGAATATGGCACATTGAATAACTCTATTAACTTCAACAGGATCCCTTACTAATGGACTATATTGGCAGTAAACTCAGTCTCTTATCCTTTCTTCAGCAGAGCATTTTGGCTGTTGCCGGCAAGGATTTCCTCAGCTTTTACGATCTCTTTTCCGGCACTGCTGCTGTGGGTATTCATTTTAAGAAAATGGGGTATCAGGTCGCCTCAAACGATATTCAATATTACAGCTATGTACTTGCCAGACACTATATTCAGAATAGTTCTCCCATGGAATTTGAAGGGATTAAAGCTGAGCTTGGCGAAGGTTATGGCGATTTTTTAGCGGATGCATACAGCAATGTCTGCCACTATCTGAACAACCTGCCAGGCTTGGAAGGTTTTATTTACCAGAACTATTGCCCGGGCGGCACCAGGGATAATGAGTTCCAGAGGTCTTATTTCACCGACGAAAACGGAAAATTATGCGACCATATCCGCACCCAAATTGAAGCCTGGCACACGGATGGAATGGTCTCTGATGACGAGTATTATTGCCTCCTGGCCACCTTGCTCGAATCCATCGACAAATATTCCAATACCGCCTCGGTTTATGGCGCTTTCCTCAAAAAGATCAAGAAAACTGCTGCCAGAAAATTTGTGTTTAGCCCGCTTGCAATTTACCTCAGCAATAAAGCAAACAAGGCCTATAACCAAGATATCAATACCCTGATTGAAGGCATATCGGGAGATGTCCTCTACCTTGATCCGCCCTATAATCACCGCCAGTATGCAGCCAATTACCATATCCTCGAAACCATTGTCCGCTACGATAATCCACCCATACGTGGACTTACCGGACTGCGTGATTACAAAGAGGAAAAATCAGACTGGTGTGTCAAAAGAAAAGTCTGCGAGCAATTTGACTATCTGATTCAACATGCCGATTTCAAGTACATCTTTTTAAGCTACAACAACGAAGGTTTGATGAGTTTGGATCAGATAAAGGAAATCATGAGCAAAAAGGGTAAATACGGACATTTTGAATATAAATACAGCCGCTTTAAAGCCGATCGTGACGAGAATAGAGCCTATAAATCAAATCATACGATCGAGTATCTGCATTATCTTATTGTAGATAAATGACCTTTATCTATAAAAACCTTGTGGAACCATAATCAAGTCTGACTATTCCGGGATTGGGAGCATTAGGTTTGAGGATAAGATTATTTATTTGAGGCAGAAATCACGATGGGTCTGTGGACTGGGCTTCACGTACTGCCTCACTAGGATGCGTTTCAGCCTAGGATTGAAATAGTAAGCCAGGCCGTGGTTGAGCGGGTCAAATAAGCAGAATAAACGCATATAAATATACGCTGCTTATTAGCAAGCCACAGTTGCACATACAGTTATGGGCAAATAAGCAAAATTACCCTCTCCCACTATATCTGCGTTGCAGATGTACCTTCTCAGTCCGGGGAATGTAGATGGCTCTCTTTCATATTGAGTGGATACCAGTTCCGCCCAAATCGGATAAGCCCGGAGGGCGGCAGACCGATAGCGAGGGTGCGGAGCGTAGCGGAGCCCCTCGTTAGATGGTTTACTCACAGCTAAAAGAGGATCCACCCCTCCCTGAAAAAACCGCCAGGTTTTTCCAGGGAGGGGTGGGTAAATACGACGTATATCCGTAGTTACATACGAAGGAACTGCTGTATCGGTCTGTCGCCCCAAGGGGCTTTCTGGTGCTCCGGACGCAGGTTACGAGGGGCTTACGCACCCTCGCTATCGTTCTGCCGCCCTCCGGGCTTTGCGCCTTCACACATCGTTATCTGCCTGTCACACTCAGAGCTTTACACCTCCACACATCGTTGCCTGCCGCCCTCCGGGCTTTACACCTCCAACACATCGTTATCGGTATGTTACTATCCCGGGCTTTATCCTCACGGTTTGAAAGTAAACCCATATTAACCTTTCAGCGCGAAAACACATGAATCACACGCAAAGTGTCAGGCAAAAAAATATCCGGCGGAGATTTCCGCCGGACGCATATTATTCGGATCAGGTGGTCGATCAGACTTCCATAATCTCCGTTTCTTTGCTTTTCTCCACTTCATCGATCTTTTTCACCCATTCGTCGGTGAGGTCCTGGATCTCTTTGAAGAGTTTCTTTTGCTCATCTTCGCTGATATCGCTGTCTTTTTCCATCTTTTTGGCCTCGTCATTGGCCTCGCGGCGAGTGTTACGGATGGCGATACGGGCGTCCTCAGCCAGTTTTTTGAGGCTTTTAACGATGTCACGCCTCTTTTCCTCGGTGAGGGGTTGGAAGGGCAGGCGGATGACGTTGCCGTCGTTTTCCGGGGTGATGCCCATATTGGCGCCCAGGATGGCTTTTTCGATGTCTGCAAGGGTGGTTTTATCCCAGGGTTGGATAACGATGGTCCGCGGCTCCGGGATAGAGATGTTGCAGAGCTGTTTCACCGGGGTGGGGCTACCGTAGTAGTTGATGCGCACGTCGTCCAGGACAGAGGCGCTGGCGCGTCCGGTGCGAACTCTGGAGAATTGCTGCAGCAGGGCATCGAAGGACTTCTGCATTTTTTCTTGGGATAGGGTCATAAGTTGTTCCATATTTACCTCACAATGGTGCTGCTTATCAGGGATGGATATAGGTGCCGTGATTGGGGCTGGAAATGGCCTGGCAGAGGCCGCCGGGGCTGCCGATGTTGAATATCTTGATGGGCAGGTTGTTTTCGCGGGCCAGCGAGAAGACGGCCATGTCCATCACGCCCAGGTTCTGTTCGATGCACTGGTCGTAGGTGGCGTCGCTGATGAACTCGGCGTGGGGATCCTTGTGGGGATCGGCGCTGTAGAGGCCATCCACTTTGGTGCCCTTGAAAACTATATCCAGCTTGAGTTCGACGGCACGCAGCACGGCAGCGGTGTCAGTGGTGAAAAAGGAAATCCCCGTTCCGCCGCTGAGCAGGCAGATGTTTTCGGCTTCCATTGCCTGTAAGGCGCGCCGGGGCGTGAAATGGTTGTCCACGCTGTTCATGCAAAAGCTGGAAAAGACCTGAGCCGGATAGTTTTTTCGGTTCAGGATTTCGGCCAGATAGAGGGAGTTCTGGACAGTGGCGAGCATGCCAATATTGTCCAGGGTCACGCGGTTCAAGTTTTGGTTTTTCCAGGAGCCGCCGCGGAAGATATTCCCTCCGCCGATCACGATGGCAATGCTGTAGCCGAGACGCCGGGCTTCGATCACCTCATCGGTGATGGTGTCGATCACAGCGTCGTCGTAGCCGAATCCCTGGGGTCCGGCGAGGACCTCCCCGCTGATTTTGAGCAGCAGGCGATGGATTGTTTCCGGTTTGTAGGTCATGGCGGGATTATCCGTTTTTAGAGCGATGGCCTATTCTCCGCCCAGAACGAAACGCGTGAAGCGGGCAACCTGGATGTTCTCACCGGTCTTGGCGATGGCTTCGGTGAGCATGTCCTTCACGGTGCGGCCGGGTTCGTTCACCAGTTCCTGGGCCAGCAGCGAGTGCTCGGCGCAGTATTTATGGACGGTGCCTTCGACGATTTTTTCCACGATTTCGGGATTCTTGCCGTCGTTGACTGCTTTGTTACGGGCGATCTCGCGCTCATTTTCGATGAGGGCGGGGTCGATCTGCTCCACGGTTACGGCGAGGGGATTGGTGGCCGCGATCTGGAGAGCCAGCTCTTCGGCGAGATGTTTAAATTCATCGGTGCGGGCCACGAAATCGCTTTCGCAATTCAGCTCGAGCAACACGCCGAGTCTGCCGTTGAAATGGATGTAGGAAAAGATGATCCCTTCCTTGGTCGCGCGGAGGGCTTTCCCCTCGGCTTTGGAGATTCCGCGTTCGCGCAGGTGTTTGATGGCGGCACCAACGTCGCCGTTTGTTTCGAGCAGGGCCTTGCGGCATTCCATCATGCCCACGCCCGTTCTGTCGCGCAGTTCTTTGACCATAATGGCGCTGACTTCTATCATTCTAAACTCCTTGGTGATAATTTGAAGGCAGGGAGGGAAATCCCCTCCCTGCTGTGAAAGTGCTTATTTTTCTTCCGCAGGGGCAGCCTCGGCCTCCGCGGTTTCAGGCTCGGCAACTGGCGCTTCCGGCTCTACTTCCTTGACGGGTTCAGGCGCGGGTGCAGGTTCTGGTTCTGGTTCTGGTTCAGGCGCGGGTTCGGGCGCAGGTTCGGGTTCGGGTGCAGGTGCGGGTGTGAAATCCTCGACCTCGGGGGTGAGTTCGGAGGGTTCTTCGCTTTCGCTTCCGGCGCCTTCAGTGGCGATGTTTTTGCCTTCGACCACGGCGGTTGCCATCACATCAGAAATGAGCTGAATGGCACGGGTAGCGTCGTCGTTGGAAGGAATAACATAATCCACGAGATCGGGATCGCAGTTGGTATCCACCATGGCGATGATCGGAACGCCCAGGATGCGGGCTTCGTGGATGGCGATGGCTTCATGGCCGGTATCCACAACGAAGATGGCGGCGGGAACGGCGTCCATTTCACGGATGCCGCCCAGCGAGAACTCGATCTTGTCGTGCATGCGTTTCATCTTCTGCTGTTCGAGCTTGGTGTAGTTGTTGATGGTGCCGTCGGCCACGATATCCTCGTAATATTTCATCTTTTCGATGCTTTTAGGGACGGTGTCCATGTTCGTGAGCATTCCGCCGTACCAGCGTTGGTTCACGTAGAAGACGCCTGATTTTTCGGCGGCGTCTTTGATGGCAGCCTGGGCCTGTTTCTTGGTGCCAACAAAGAGGATGTACTCCTGGCGGTTGGCAACTTCTTTCAAAAATTGGTAGGCTTCATTGTTTGCGTCAACGGTTTGTTTGAGGTCAATGTTGTGAGTGCCGTTACGCTTGAT
>CAXYWN010000134.1:0-5806 GCA_964292625.1 uncultured bacterium | reverse complement strand
CGTCCCGAAGAGGCTCTGGAATTTGTCCAGAAGACCAATGTGGACCTTTTTGCCCCCTCCGTTGGCACCAACCACGGGGTTTCCAAAGGTGAAAACATCGTTCTGCGCCTCGACCTGATCAAGGAAATCGACGAGCTGCTGATTAAGAATGGCGTGGAACGCGGCCTGGTGTTGCATGGCGCTTCCGGCCTCACGGACCAGCAACAGCGCACCGCCATCGCCAACGGTGTGGTGAAAATCAATAAAGACACCCATTACCAGATGGATATGGCCGAAGAGATTCAGGCCTACTGGGAAAAGCACAAATACGCCATCGTCTGCCCGCCCGACACCGCGCCGGAAGCCTACCTGCCGGACAAGGGAAAATTTGACCCCCGCAAGTGGCTGATCACAGGCGAAGCGCGCATGCAAAAAACGGTTATGGACTTCTGCCGCGTTTCCGGCAGCGCCGACAACAGCATCTTAATCTAATAGGAGCCAATATGATAAAAGTAGCCATTAATGGATTTGGTCGCATCGGCCGCCTCGTGTTCCGAGCGATCGCGAAATATCACCCTGAAATGAGTGTCGTGGCCATCAACGACCTCACCGACGCCAAGACTTTGGCCTATCTCTTGAAATACGACAGCGTGCACCATATCTTTGCCGGTGAAGTAAGCCATACGGAAGACAGCATCAGCGTGGACGGTAAGACAATCCGGATTTACGCGGAAAAAGACCCCTCCGCTCTGCCTTGGAAAGAACTGGGCGTGGAATATGTGGTGGAAGCCACCGGCGTTTTCAACACCCGGGAAGCAGCCGCCAAACATCTCCAGGCTGGCGCCGAAAAGGTGATTCTCACCGCCCCTGCCAAGGACAAAGTGGACGCCACCGTGGTGATGGGCGTCAATCATAACACCCTCAAGCCGGAACATGCGGTGGTTTCCAACGCCTCATGCACCACAAACTGCCTGGCGCCGGTTGCCAGGGTACTGCAGGACAAATTTGGCATCGTGAACGGAATGATGACCACCGTGCACTCCTTCACCAACGACCAGCGTATTCTGGACCTGCCGCACAAGGACCTGCGCCGCGCCCGGGCCGCTTCAATGAGCATGATTCCCACCTCCACCGGCGCCGCCAAAGCCATCGGCCTGGTGATCCCCGAATTGGCTGGCAAACTGGATGGCATCGCGATCCGCGTGCCCACCCCGGATGTCTCGCTGGTGGACCTTTGCGTGAATCTGGAACGTGAAACCAGCAAGGATGAGGTGAACGCCGCGATGAAAGAAGCCGCGGAGACCTATCTGAAAGGTTATCTGCAGTATTCCGAGGAAATGCTGGTCTCCATCGATATCGTGGGAAACCCCTATTCATCCATCTTCGATGCCCCTTCCACCAACGTGATGGGCAAGCTGGTGAAGATTTTCACATGGTACGACAACGAGTGGGGCTATTCCTGCCGCGTGGTCGATCTACTGGATTATATGAGCAAACTCTAAAACATTACGGGGGTGGCCAGCGCGGCCACCCCGAGGTTATCGATGGCCAAGTATTTCTACACTTTCGAGGGCAAGACCTTGGGTCCGGTGAACCCGAATCAAGTGATGACGCTGATCCTGGAAGACGTTCTGGAGATGGATTCCTTTGTGATGGATTCCCGTTCGCCGCAATGGCTGAAAATCCGGGATATTCCTGAGCTGATGCACTTTCTGCATGAATCGGATGTGAAGATTTCGGCTTGGGGGGATGAAAAAGCTCTGGCGGAGATGAGCGACGAGGACGGCCCGCTGTTCTTTAATATTCCTCTGGCCAAACTGGTTTGGCTGAGTTGGCTGACCCTGGGCCTCTACGAGATTTACTGGCTCTATGTGAACTGGAGATTCCTCCGCTTTAACCGTGAGGGCAGAACCGAGGCCTATTTTTGGAAGGCCACGCTCAACCCCTTTGCGCTGAGACGAGTATTCTATCAGATTTCCAGGGATGAAGATCTGGGCGGCAGAACGCCGGACCCCGATTTCACGGTCAACGCCTGGCTTTGGATCTTTGCGTGGGTGTTTTTGGGGATACGTGCAGTGATGAGTTTTATCTCGCAGATGAACGTTTTTGCGGATCTCGCGATCACTTTTGGCACGCTGGGCCTCTCCCTCTTTGCGCTCGTCCCGGTGCAGAAACATATCAACGCGGGCAACGCCGCCGCTGGAAGAAGACTTTCCCCGCCTACTTTTGGGCACTACGCGACAATCGTGGTTGGGATGATTGGCCTGGCCACCGCGTTCGCAATCTGAATACCGCGCCTGATCATGGTTTTTTCATGAGCCGCAGCTCATTGCCCCGTTATACCCGCTTTATTTAGCTGTCTTGCTGCCGTTCCCTTTCCTGACGGTGTTTGATGGCTTCCTGCAGATGAGAACGGCGGTTGATCCTGACCATCCAGACGATGAAGAAAATCACCAGCAGGCCCGCAAGGCCGATTAAAGCGTAAACAATCCAACTGATCCCCTTTTTCATCTCCACGGTCATCAGTTCCTGTCCATTCCACATTTTCTCGGTGTCAAATTTCCAGGAAACGGTTCTTTTCTTGGGGTCGATGCTGGCGTAATTGTCTCCGGCATGGATGATTTTCCAGGGGACGTGGAGTTTGTAAGACCAGGTGGGGTATTCGATTTGCTGCTGTTTGTAGATGCCTTCGAGGATGTCATTGTCGTCCGGCAAACTGTTGATGTAGTCTTCTTCAGACATATCGTCGCTGCCAGGTTCAGCAGGCATATCGCTGCTCTCTTCCGCATGATAATCAGGGAGTTGCTCCATGAGTTCCTTGCCGCCCAGCGAGATCTTGCGCCTGAAAACAATGTTGCCGATGGGGTTTTTGCTCAGGGTGATCTGCCCCCAGAAATCCGCGGATGAAAGCTGGTCGTTGACGTTGTTGAAAGCGTCGATGCTGTCAAAGCTGAGCTCCACTTCATAGATCATGTTGTTTGGCTTGCTTTGCCTCAGTTTGATGTCTATAAGATGGATTCCGGGCTTTTCAAGCTTGTTTATGATCTCCTGGGTGTTGGAGTAATAGGACTGGTGAACCAGACGCAGCTTGGCCCGGCCCGAACCATCGGAGTTAAGCCAAAGCTCTTCGTCGTATTCCACGCATCCGGACAGCAGGAAGAGCAGCGCAGCCAGTAACGGCAACAATCTTTTCATGAATTTAGTGTTCCTCTATGCAACAAACCTTATTTATCCACTAATAGAATAATCGTTTTTTTGGCAAGCAAAATATTTTCCGGCGTTGTAGCGAAGATTTCTGTTGACAAAAGAAGGCGGTCTGAGTAGTTTATATTTGAATACCAATATAAGGAGAGAGACATGACAGAACTGCGTCAAATATACCATTGCGAGATCTGCGGAAACCTGGTGGAAATGCTGTTCACCGGCGCCGGCGAACTGGTTTGCTGCGGCGAACCGATGAAGCTTTTAGACGGAAATACCGTTGAGGCCGCCTATGAAAAACACATTCCCGTGGTCACCGAGATGGGCGACAAAATCAAGGTGGTCGTAGGCTCCGTGCCTCATCCCATGGAAGAAAAGCACTACATCGCCATGATTGAAGTCTGCACCGCAAACAAGATCCTGCGCCGCGAACTCAAGCCCGGCGACGCCCCCGAAGCGATCTTCCGGGTGAAAGCCGATAAGGTGCTCACCGTTCGCGAATATTGCAACCTGCACGGCCTCTGGAAGGCCTGATATCACCACAACTGGAGGAAATGAATCAATGTCATTTAAAGAGACCAAGACCGCTGGCAACCTGATGAAGTCCTTTGCCGGGGAGAGCCAGGCCCGGATGCGCTATCTGTATGCCGCCAAAACGGCTAAGAAAGAAGGTTTTGAACAGATTGCGAATATCTTCACCGAAACCGCCGAGAACGAAAAAGAACACGCCAAGCTGTTTTTCAAGCACCTGGTGAAACAAGGCCTGGAAGGCGACGTGATCAGCATTATGGCGTCCTATCCGGTCGGCTGGTCCGCGGATAACACGCTCAAAAACCTCAAATATGCCGCCGATGGCGAAAAAGAAGAGTGGACCGAGCTCTATCCGATGTTCGCCGAAATCGCCGAAGATGAAGGCTACAAGGATATCGCGCTAACCTGGCGTCAGGTGGCCAAAGTGGAAAAAGAGCATGAAAAACGCTATCGCAAGCTCTATGACAACGTCAAAGACATGAAAGTCTTCAAAAAGGACGGAACCGTATTTTGGAAATGTATCAATTGCGGTTACATCCACGAAGGCCCGGAGGCCATGGCCATCTGTCCATGCTGCCTCCATCCCCAATCCTATTTTGAAATTCATTGCGAAAACTACTAAGGAGATAACCATGCAAAAATTCATCTGCACTGCCTGCCAATGGATCTATGACCCCGCCGAAAACGACAATATCGCCTTCGAGGAACAACCCGAAGACTATCTTTGCCCCATGTGCGGAGTCGGTAAAGACTTCTTTGAACCGGTTGACTAATAAGACCGTTTAACCCGGAAAGCCTGCTCCCCAGCGGGCTTTCCACTTTCTAAAATCAAAATCCACCCCGAGGAAAGCATGACCATAAAAGACTTCAACGAAATACTCGATTTCGCGGTGGCCCGCGAACAGGAAGCCGTCCAGTTTTACCGTGATCTGCAGCAAGAGGCCAAATTCCAGGACCAGCGTGAAATGCTGAAAGAACTGGAAGCAATGGAGATGGGGCACATCGTCGTGATCGAGAGCATCCGCCGCAAAGGCGTTTCCAAAGACGATATCCCCATTGTTCCAAATCTGCAAATCTCCGAATATATCAGCGCCGACGTCGAAGACCTCGATCTCACCTATCAGAATATCCTCATCAAGGCGATGAAGCGCGAGGAAAACTCTTTCAAGCTCTATACCGAGATGAGCGTCAAATTTCCCGATGGCGAAATTTCCACCCTCTTCCGCAAGCTCGCTTCCGACGAGGCCAAACACAAACTGCTGTTTGAGCGTCTCTACGACGATTGGATCAGCGCCGGAAATTGAAACTCGCCCTCGACACCTCGCAGAGTTCCGGCTCCATCGCGCTCTGGGACTCTGAGCGGGTGATTTACTCCGCCTGTTTTGACATCAGCATCACCCACAGCGAAACCCTGATGCCGCAGGTGGACGCGGCTCTGAAATTCTGCGGGTTTCAGCCCGCGGATATCGGCGCCGTGTATCTGGCCAATGGGCCGGGATCTTTCACCGGACTGCGCATCGGGCTCGCCACCGCCAAAGGTATCGCCTATGGCCTCAAGATTCCGCTGCTCACTTTTTCCACTTTGCAACTGGCAGCCCTACAGCGCCATCGCTGCGGGCGTCAAATCCTGGCCGTGGTGGACGCTAAAATGCGCGAAGTTTATGCCGCGCTTTACGATGAGGACCTGAACGAACTGGCGGCACCTGCGGTCTGCGCTCCGGAACAGCTCCTGGACTGGGATATCGCCGATGCTTACCTGCTGGGCAGCGGGGCAAAATTGCTGAAACCTCTTCTGGAAGAAAGGGAAATTCCCTTTGTGGAGGTTCCGGAAACGCCGCTCGACGCTGCCGGACTCTTTATCTTGGGGCAGCTCTTTCCCCGTGAAGAGGTTTACAATTTTGGGCAGCTGGCCTCTCTTGCGCCCCAATATCTGAGAGAATCCACCGCCCAGGTCCGTAAACAGCTAAAGAACTAAGGTCTGCGGATAAGCCCCTCGTCCGAAAAGAGTGCGGGTGGGGCCTCTTAGGCTTCTAACGAGTGGTTCCGAAACGGCTTACTGAAGGTGCTGATAATGTATTGTAAAAAGAACTGGATT
>CAXYWN010000133.1:0-5808 GCA_964292625.1 uncultured bacterium | reverse complement strand
GATTTCCAACCTCGCAGATTATCCCGAGAATATGAAAGCTAATCTGGATCTCACCAACGGCCTGGTTTTCTCGCAGGCGCTGCTCTTACACCTGGTCCAGAAAGGCCTGCCCCGCGAAGAGGCTTACAGCCTGGTTCAAACCGCCGCCATGCAATGCTGGGAAAGCGGAAAGCCCTTCCTTGACGCCGTTTTGGCGGACCCTCAGATTACCGCATTGCTCCCCGCTTCTGAAATCAAAGACATCTTTTCTTATGAGGGGTATCTGCGTCACGTGGGAACAATCTATAAACGCTGCGGGATCATCTGATCCCGCTTAACTAATTTCCGGGAGGAAAAATGAAAAAACTGATTTTTGCAATCGCCGTCCTGGCGATGCTCCTGCCTCTTGCACTCGTGGCCGAGATCTACAATATCGAAGGCCTGTGGTTCAATGCGGAGAAGACCACCAAAATCCAGATATACAAGACATCCGGCGGCGCTTACGAAGGCAAAATCACCTGGCAGAAAGAGCCCAATGAAAATGGAAAACCCAAACTGGACAAGAAAAATCCGGATAAAAGCTTGCGTTCCCGCCCCCTGATGGGCATGGTGTTATTGAGAAACCTCAAGTCCAAGGGCAGCAACAAATATGACGGCGCGACCATCTATGACCCCGCGTCCGGAAACACCTATTCCAGCAAGATAGAGATCACCGGCACCAACACCATGAAGCTGCGCGGCTTCATCGGAGTCGCTCTGCTCGGCAGAACGGAGACCTGGACCCGCGCGACACCTTAGTCATCCGCTTCAGCCTGATAATTTCAAGTTTAAGCAGGCTTGAAGACTCGGCAAGAGCTTCTGCCTCAAATGTAAAAGTATTAACCCTGCCAGGTGGGACCTGGCCCAGAGGTATTAATGCCCGATAAAACAAGCAAGTATCTACTCTCAAACGCGGACGCGCTGCGGCTGATCAAGTTCGCCCAGTTCAGAGCCCAGGTGCCGGCCCTGGCAATCGTGGCCATAGCCATTGCCCTTAAAACCTTCTTTCCCGCCGCCGGCAACTGGCTGTACACCCTGTCTCTGGTACTGGCCATTGCGGCCGTAGTTCTCTATTTCTTCATCGGGCTCTGTTTTCGCTATCGACAGCGCATCCCCCTGCCTCCGGAGGAAGCCTTGCTCTCTCCCATCGAAGGCAAAATAGACCACATCCGCGGCAGCGGTGACATCACTCTGCTGAATGTGCGAAAAACCATCTTCGACAGCGTGGAACTGCGCAGCCCCCATTCCGCCTGTAGATTGGAGGACGGGATGCTCCATCTGGATAGCGAGGCTGGGAAAATCAGTTTCCGCTTCAATTTCCGCCAGATCCAGTGGTTTGTGAATCCCGATTTCAGCGCTGGAAACATCGTCGGTATGGTGGTGGGAAGCGGATCCTGTTCGGTGGTTTTCCCCGGCAAACCGGAGTTTGACATCCAGGCCGGAGATACCGTGAAAGCGGCAGACCCTTTGATAAACAGTATCAACGTCAATGATAACCCCATCCAGACGCCCGCGCCGGAAACAAGTGCTGGATCAACCGATCAAGGAGACATCTGATGAACGCCTGTAAAAAAATCCTGCCGCCGCTACTGGCGACAGCCTTGCTGCTGGGAGCGATAGGCTGCGCTCTGCTTGGCAGACCTTCATTCCAAAGCGACACAGTCAAAGAACCCGCCATCAACGAAGCTTCAGGCCTGGCTTCCAGCATAAAAACACCCGGACTGCTCTACACTCACAACGATTCCGGTGGGGATGCGGCCGTCTATGTGCTGAACAGACGCGGCCTCATGCCGGCAAGAATTGTCCTGAAGGGAGTCACCAACCGCGATTGGGAAGATATCGCCACGGGTACCGATCCCATCGACGGTAAGCCTTACGTCTTCATCGCAGAAACCGGGGACAACAACGCCCGTTATAAATCCGTCTTCATCTATCGCTTTGCCGAACCGGAGATTCTGGACACCCTCATCACCGTATCCAAAATCGATAAAATTGAATTCACCTACGAGGACGGCCCCCGCGATGCCGAGGCCCTCTTTGCCGATCCCCGCACCGGCGACCTCTATGTGATCAGCAAGCGCGAGGAAAACTGCGGAATCTACCGCCTTGAATATCCCCAAAGTTTTTCCAAGCCAAATGTAGCCCGCCGGGTCGGGTCCCTGCCCTATAACTGGATCACTGCGGCGGACATTTCCCCAGCCGGTAACCGAATCCTGGTGAAAACCTATTCAACTATCTACTGCTACAAACGGGGTAAAAACCAATCTATCGCTGAAGCCCTGGCCGGAAAATATAAGATTATGCCTTACAAGCTGGAAGAGCAGGGCGAAGCGATCGCCTTCGACGAAAACGGAAAGGGATATCTGACCATCAGTGAGCGTCTGGGCGAAACGCCTGTGGAACTCTATTATTATAAATAAGCAAGGGAGAGCCAAGACTGGGCAATAGGATATTGCCTCCGCTGATGCTTGCTGGCAAGTATCGGTGTCTCTCTACTTTTCAGACATGACCCCCGTTCCTCAAGGCCGCGCACACGTAGCCCAAACAATGCCCAAAAGCCGATAATGGCCGCTGGGCCCGTTCTGACTATTGTTTCCCCCAACGATAGAAGAGAGCAATGAGACAGTTTCACGCCCTCAGGTATCCGGATTCAGAAATCGAGGATAAAACTCACCGGGCCGTCGTTGACCAGCGAGACGCGCATATCCGCCCCAAAGATGCCGGTCTGAACCGGGATATTGGTTTCCGAAAGTAGTTTCACAAAAGAATCATAAAGATTTTGGGCCAGTTCCCCAGGCGCGGCAGGAGTGAAATCCGGCCTGCGACCCCTGCTACAATTGGCATAGAGGGTGAATTGCGAGACCACGAGCAGGGAGCCGCCAATGTCGCCAATGGATAGGTTCAGTTTGCCGTTGGCATCGCTGAAAAGGCGCATTTCGCAAATCTTTCTTACCGCCGCCGGCAGCAGTTCCTCTCCATCGGAACGCCCGAAACCCACAAAGATCAGCAATCCCCGGTCGATTTTTCCACAGACCTCCCCTGCCACCTCAACCCGGGCGGACAGTACCCTCTGAATCAGCACTCGCATCAATCGATGCGGAAACGGTGGACTTCCCAGCAGCCGGTGTCATCCAGCCAAACAGAGCCCTGTTCGAAAGGAGGGATCACTATCTGCAGGCGTCCGTAGGCCACCCCTGGACGCAGGAATCCCGCGCTGATGGCCTGTTTGGCCCAAAGGTCTTGGGATTTGAGCTTGGCTTTAAACTGGCGGTCCACTTTGCCGCTGCGTTGGAAAGTGATAAAGCGCAGGTTGATCTGCGGTCCGACAGGCGCTGAGGATTTGGCCCAGAGCCGGGTGTAATAGCCTCCGTAGCGGCTCACGCGGAAGGCGTCGGAAGTGACGACCACCGTGTGAGGAGAGGCGTCGATACGCAGCGACGAATTTCCCTGGATGGCCTCCCGGCCGTCGATAAACACAAGATTTTTAGGAGAATCGCTTTCGCCCTGTAGGGACACGCCCCAGCCCAAGAGCGCTTCCCGAGGGTCCAGAGAATAGGCGCTGAAGCCAGGATTGGAGATAAGATTGGGTGCACCTTCCGTGTCTTTATCGAAATAAACCAAGCTGGTGTGCACCAGGCAGGATGAAAGTGCCAGGAGGAGGATTAAATTCAGGATCAGGATAAATGCGCGTTTTTTCATTTCATGAAACCCCTTTCATTGAGATATTTAAGGATGACGCCCACAGCCAGCGAATTGAAAAGCAGATTGGATCCGCCATAGCTGATGAAGGGCATGGGGATGCCGGTGGCCGGAACGAGTCCGATATTCATACCGATATTAATGAAGGTTTGAGACATCAGATAAGCGAAGATGCCCGCGGAAGCGATTTTGCGCTCGCGGACCTTGATCTCGCCAATGGCGGTGATGATTCGCCAGAAGAAGAGGGTGAAAACTGTGAGCAGCAGCAGGGCGCCGATGAAGCCAAATTCTTCGCGGATCACGCTGAAGATGAAATCCGTGTGATGTTCGGGCAAAAAGTTCATATTCTTCTGGGTTCCCCGCAGCCAGCCTTTGCCGATGATTGAGCCGCTGCCGATGGCGATTTTGGCCTGGATGATCTGGTATCCGGCACCCAGGGGATCCGCCATGGGATTCAGAAAAGAAACGATGCGGCTTTGCTGATAGTCCTTGAGTCCGTTCCAGAATACAGGCATGATCAGCGCGAGGAAACCGTTGAGAATGCCCGCGATGGTCGTGGTGATCCAGGAGAGCCGACTCCAGAGCAGGAGCCCCACCAGGACTGCGATCCAGATGATGATTGCCGGCCACCAGAGCGAAGAAATTACGCTCACCACCGGGCTCACCATAAGCAGCAGATAAACCAAAGGAACTTCTGATGCCACCAACATGGCCAGCAGGGCGAAAAAGAAGACCAGGGTGGTACCGAAATCCGGCTCGATCAAAATCAGCAGCACCGGCACCAGGATCAGCCCCAGTCCGTAAAAAATCTGCTTGATCTCGGTGAGATTGTCCCGCGAAATCACCCTTGCCACCACCAGGATGGTGAGCAGTTTGACACTTTCCGAGGGTTGGTAGTTCAGCCCGAAGATGCTGAACCAGCGATGCGAACCGCTGACCTCCGGAGTGAACAGCACCGCAACCAGAGCCAGAATGTTCAGCAGGTAGGCAGGGATGATGATGAGATCCAATATCGGCATTGGCAATCTGATCAAAAGCAGAACCATGCCAAGGGAGATGGCGGCAAAGATAATCTGTTTCCACCAGTTGCTCTGCGTGGTGGTGTATTCGCCTATGGTGGTGGTGGAGGCGGTGAAAATAGCCATGCAGCCAATGAGGATGAGCAACAGCAGTAAAGCGGCCAGCACGAAATCGAACTTCTTGCGGATGATCATGTCCCGGTTGCCTCGATAGTATGCTCGGATGACGGTTCCGAGACGGGCTTGGGCTCCGGCGCGGAAGATTCATCCAAAGTTCCCGCCGGGAGGGTCTGATTGCCGGAACTTTCTTCATGCGTCCTGAATTGAGGCGGGATGGGTGCCGGCTTCCGGATTTTTTCGAGATTTCCGATGTAATAGTTGAATATCTTGTTGGCCACAGGAGCACACATCGCGCCCCCTCCGCCGGCGTTTTCCATAAAGACGGTGACCACAATCTCCGGTTTGTCTGTTTCAATGAAGCCGGTAAACCAGGCGTGGGTGAGCCTGCCCATGCTGTTTTGCGCGGAGCCGGTTTTGCCGTAGCTGGTGGCTCCGGGAACGCTCACCGCGCGGGCCGTGCCGCCGGGGGCGTTGGGGACCGCCCACAGGCCTTCCCGAATGATCTGGACAGTGGTGGCGGACCAGGGCAGACGGTGTTTGTCGAGAGACTGGATGTCCTCGCGGGTGATCCGGCTTTGTCCCATCGTCTGCACCAAAAGGTGGGGCTGAATCCAGACTCCGCCCCTGGCGATAGCCGCATAGTGGGTATTGATTTGCAGGGGAGTGGTGAGAACTTCGCCCTGTCCGATGGCCAGATTGGCCTTGTAACCGTTGAGCCCGGAACTGAGGCCCAGCTTGTCCTTGTAATATTTGCTGTCCGGATAGAAGCCGCCGCGTTCGTTGGGCAGGTCGATCCCGGTCTTTTCCACCACTCCGCAGCCTCTGGCGTGGGCGGCGACGGCGTCGAGGTCCATCTTATTCATCAGGTCGTAGAAAAACACGTCGCAGGAAACCCTGTGGGCGTCCACGATGTCCAGGGAACCGTGTCCGGCCGGGCTCCAACAGCGGAAAA
>CAXYWN010000132.1:0-5842 GCA_964292625.1 uncultured bacterium | reverse complement strand
TAACTTGCTAATCTCTAACGGTTCATCGTTGGCAAATAAGCTTATTTTGAAAATAACTTGACCAAAATGATGCCACAGCAAGCTGTGTAATCTATCGTTAAACCTAAGATGGAATGTGATAGACGAGGACAGAAAATTGTTCTCAGCCAGCCTGTTTGAAACTCAAGTTACAAGTAAAATTTGTCATCATAAGGATGCATTATGCACATCAAAATCAAAGCCCTTATCCTAAGCGGCCTTCTGCTCGTTGCGGCTGCCGTGCTTTCAGGCGCGTACCTGAGGAATCAGCCGGTTTATCTATCTCAGCCGGATGGCACCAAGCTCGATTTATACGCCAGCGGAGACGAATATTATAACTGGCTGCACGACAAAGAAGGATACACCGTCAAACAGAATGACCAGGGCTGGTATGTTTATTTGGTGAATACCGCGGATAACGAACTGAGCTTCACTGACCACGTTGTCGGACAGGTTGATCCGGCAAAAGTGAATCTGCTTCCCTGGGCTAATATCACCCCGGAGGAGATGGGCCAAATCCGAGAAAAAGCACAGCTCCAGCTCCGGGAGATCGGCAGCGGCAGAGCGCCATCTACGGGCACATTGAATAACATATCCATCTTCATCCGCTTCTCCGACCAGACGGAATTCGGCCAGAATCTTTCCACCTACAGCTCCATGTTCAACGGAACGGCCGGAAACACCATGCAGTCTTACTTTCTGGAAGCCTCCTATAATACCCTGAACATCAGCACCAGCTTTTATCCCACGCCCTCGACCACGGTTGTCTCATGGCAGGATTCCCACCCCCGGGCATATTACAGCCCTTACAGCGCGTCCAATACGATCGGCTACAGTGGCGACTCGCAGAGGACAGATCGGGAATTCACTCTCTTGGTGAACGCAGTCAATGGGGTTAGCTCTCAAATCCCGACCAGCCTGGTGATTGACGCTGATAATGATGGTAAAGTAGATAATGTCTGTTTCATCATCAAAGGGGGCTCTGACGGTTGGGCGGAACTGCTCTGGCCGCACAGATGGTCGCTCTATGACAGGACCGTGAGAATTAACGGCAAAAGAGTCTATGACTTTAACTTTCAACTGGCGGATTTCCTCGCCAGCAGCGGAGTTGGCGTGATCTGCCACGAAATGTTCCATTCTCTGAGCGCGCCAGATCTCTACCATTATACTGGCAACGGTATTTCTCCCGTCGGGCCCTGGGACCTGATGGAAAACAACGCCAACCCACCTCAGCACATGGGTGCCTATATGAAATACAAATATGGGCACTGGATCTCTTCCATACCCACCATATCCACTGCCGGGACCTACACGCTCAATCCGCTCACCTCCTCCACCGGGCAATGCTATAGAATAAACTCGCCAAATTCATCATCTGAATACTTTGTGGTGGAATTCCGCAAGAAAACAGGCACTTTTGAAAACAGCCTGCCAGGCAGCGGAATGCTGATCTACCGGATAAATCCCGCCTATGATGGCAATGCCGATGGTCCTCCTGACGAGGTCTATCTATTCCGGCCAGGCGGTAGCCCCACAGCTAACGGCACTGTAAATTCAGCAAATTTCAGCACCCAAACCAGCAGGACCAGCTTCAGCAACACCAGCAATCCCTATGGGTTTCTAAGCAACGGAACCCTCGGAGGTATATCTCTCTCCGCGATAAGCAGTTCTGCGGGCAGCACGATGACTTTTAATTACAATTTGAGCAATGCACCAATCAACCTGGCGGGAGTTTCTTTCATGGGCACCGTCTTACTAAACTGGGAGGCTCCGCTATCCGGCACTCCCTCCAGTTATAAGATCTACCGCAACAGCTCGTATATAGGCTCCTCAGCAGTATTGAACTACTCCGATTCCGCTGTAACTGTCGGCCAGACCTACAGTTATCGTGTTACTGCCATATTCAGCAATCCGGCTTCTGAATCCGGACCATCGAATACGGTGAGCGTAACTGTAAGCAGCAACGCTTCAATGGTCCTCGGCAGTGGTACTTCATTCACCACAACCCAGGCTGCATGTCCCATCAATATCTACTATCGCAGTTTGCACGGACAATCCGTATATACCAAGGCTGAACTAAATGCCGCCGGAGTTTTTGGTCCAATCAATATTACACAGGCTGGATTTTATGTCAATACTGTTCCGACCCTTGCCTTGCCCAACTTTATAATCCGGATGAAACACACAACCGATGCGAATGTGGCAAATTGGCAGACCTCGACAGGAATAACCACAGTATATTCCGCAACACCCTATATGCCAACAGCCGGTAGTTACAATATGCTCACTTTCAGCACACCATTTACCTGGAACGGCATTGACAATCTCGTGATCGACACTGCCTTTAACCAGGTGGCAAACTATTCCAGCACCGGAACTGTGCAATTTACCTCAATAGCAAACGGATATCGTTTTGCCCGCAGCGATAGCGCTAATCAAACCAGTGTATTCACAGGCGGCAGCACATCCTCCTACCGTCCCAACGTGAAACTCACTTTTGCAGCGCCGCTCGGACCGCAGATTACGGTCACGCCAACTTCACTGGCCTATGGGCCGATAGCTGTAAATAGCTCCAGCCTTCAACAATTCACCCTTCAGAATACTGGCGACCAAACCCTCACAGGCTCAATCGTTACTCCCACCGGCTATTCCGTGTCGTTATCCACCCGCAGGGAAGAAGAGACCGCAGTTGCCGGCACGGCTAAAAATGTCGCGCGCAATACTTTGGGATTCTCAATCGCGGCAGGTTCAACCGCTGTTTACAATCTTACCTTCACCCCCACTGCGGTGACCTCATATAACGGCAATCTAATCATCACCAGCAATGACACCGCCCATCCCAGTATGAACATTGCGGTAAATGGCAGCGGCTACATCCCACCCACGATCTCTCTGAATAATACTGAGTTGGCTGCGGCGCTGCACACAAACGAAACCGGAACGGACACCTTCACGATCAGCAACACCGGAAGCCAGGCACTGAACTACACTATCTCCGCAGAACTCGCTGCGGTGTGGTTCACCGCCTCACCCAGCTCAGGGACGGTGGCAGGTGGCGGAAACCAACTGATCACAGGGTCTTTCAACGCGGCCGGACTGAACCCCGGAACGTATCAAACCACCCTGCAGATCAGTTCCAATGACCCGGTCAATCCCCTCTTGGAACTCAGGGTAACTTTGGAAGTTCTGAGCTATGCACCCACGATTATTCTGCCTGATGAATTTACCTTTGATATGAATGGCAGCCTGTTAGTTGATTTCTCTTTATATGTGGATGATCAAGACGGTCAGGCACTCAGCCTTGCTTATGCAGGAAACAGCAACATTTTGCTTGCCATTGATGGTTTGTTGGTTACTTTTTCTGCAGTGGATGATTGGAGTGGGAGCGAGGAACTAAGCTTCACCGTCAGTGACGGAACAGACCAAGCCACTGATAGTGTGATCGTTACCGTGAATCTGACCTTCCTTGCCCAGCCTGAGATTACTGCTCTTTCACGTACCGCCGGCGGGGTTTTGATCCAGTGGAACTCTGTTCCCAATGCAAGTTTTTACGAAATTCACCGTTCGCCGGAACCGAATGGAGCCTACTCTTTACTGGGTAGCACAGATCTGAATATTTATGAAGACCTGGAGTCCTTACCGATGGCTTTTTATAAAATCTTTGCCATCTCAGGGGTTCCCGCCAAGTAAACAAGACAAATTATAGCTAAATTTGGCCTGATCTCGCCTACGCGGCATTCCACGCGGAGGACCAACGGGGTCGGGCTTTTTTTGATTTATGCCCAAAGGCCATTCTTCCTACCAATATAGCTTTGCGTCCTCATGGATGATGGCATTTAGCTCAGTTATGCTTTTATCCGCATCATAATTGTAAGCCACATAATCCCGAAACAGGCCGATGTTATCTTCATCGATGAAGCCGTCGATGGGAGTCACAGGCCGCAAATCCTGTATCCGTCCCGTATAAATCATCCCATCAAAAAGGTCTCCAAGCCTAAAGTCGGGATAGCCCAGAGCATAGAAGCTCTCATCCGGGAGATCGCCACAGGGGCTGTCTTTCAGGTCAAAACCAATCTCCTGGTAGTGCGGACTTATCGCTTCTTCGATAATGCCTCCGGCTGGAGGCAGAGGTTTTTGGTCAGCCTTTTTACTCTCCCAAGGATCATAAAAACAGATATTGAAGAGCTTTTCACCATAGCGTTCCTGCAGGTAATTGCCAAATCTAACGGTTTTAAAACCGGCAAAGACTTTTTCGTCTCCCTCAAGGCTCCATGCGGGTTCCCGGTATTTGGTGAAAGCATGATGAGAACCCATAATTCCCAGGATTTTAGCCTTGCCTGGAGCATAGTGTGCGCTGATGACATCCGCCCAATGCTGTTCTCCGCATCCCTTCCAGATCTCTGCTCTTTCCTCGGGGTTAGGCTCCCGGTTTTCCTTTTGGCAGATGCTGGTATAAAGTTTCCAATTGATGGGATCATTCAACCCCAAGAGCCTGATTTTCTCAGAGGAGGGGAGTGTTTTATTAAGAGCCCAAATCACCCTGAATACGTCAAAATACTCATGAAAGCCCCAATATGCCTCTTGCCGGATCATAATCCTTTTCGCCAGCGGCAGATCAAAATCGCCTTTGTCCAGCAATTCATCAACCAGCGCTTGATCCTCCCTTCTGGCAAACTCATAGGCAATGGTGGTAATGCCCTTTCCCGGAAGCAGGGGAATCAGGTTGTGATAGAGCTCCACCTGCTGTTTAATATAGTGCATTTCCCCCAGGAGGACAATATCGTAGTGCTCAAATTTGGACAGAACATAGTCCACAGGGTTTTTCCCTTCCCCCTGTAAATATTCCAATAGGATTTCACTCATCATCTATTCCTTTGACCTATTTTTAGGCACAGGGGCAGTATCAAGCATGTCGTGATAAGGTCAAGAAAAAGCTTGACACCCAGCCGCCTTGTGCGGATTAAATACCTCTAAAGAAACTAACGAGGATGCTCCGATGCTCACTAAAAAGATTGTTGTGTTGCTGGCGATAGCGCTGCTGTCCGGTCTCTGCGCCGCGCAGGAAAAGAGTTCCACTTTTCAGCCGGGGCGCTATGGCACCCTGGGTTTGGGATACGGCCTTCCCTACGGCGGTTATGGCCTCAGCGTGGACATGTATGTTTTTGAACCACTAGCTCTTACGGTGAGTATTGGCAGCTTTATCCAGTCCGCCGGTTTAGAGGTCGGAGTCAAATATCTGCACGGCGACGCGAGCAAGCTTTGGCGCCCCCAGGTGATCCTGCTCTACGGGGTGAACGGATTGCTGCCCAGCGATACTACGAGTGTTGAACAGACTGAAGTTTTCAACGGCATCACGGCCGGGTTGGGGTCTCAGTTCATGTTTGGCAAAAAGCGCAGACACGGACTGGACCTTGGGCTTACCTACGTTGTCAGCTCCGCCTTATACAAGCGGCTGGAAGAGCTCGAAGGATATGAGTTCGATGTTTCCAGCCGCCTGGGATTCTATCTCGGTTATCGCTTCGCCTTCGAATTTCGCTACTGATCCGGAGCGCTCCGCGCGGCTTAATCCCCTGTTCAGATCGCTTTGGTAAACCTCTCGTAATCGCGCACTTCCGGCAGTAAGCCGGCCTCAATCGCGTCCCTGACGGTGCGGCAGGGCAGGTTTTGCTGGCTGATCAGCTCGCGGCTGATGTTTTTCAACTGCACCTGCTCCGGAAAAGCCTTCTGCATCGCGAACATCAGCTTGTTGTAAATGTTCGTCCAGGATTGGGCGTTGCTCTCGGCGTTTTTGGGCAGCCTGTTGTAGAGGATAAGATAATCCTTC
>CAXYWN010000131.1:0-5844 GCA_964292625.1 uncultured bacterium | reverse complement strand
GACCAGGTGGAATACGGCTTCTGCTGGCGCTGTCAGGGCGAAGTGGCGCAAAAGGAACTGGAACAGTGGTTTTTCCGCATCACCGACTACGCCGAGGAACTGCTTGACTTTTCCAAACTGATCGACTGGCCGGAGCGGGTGATCGCCATGCAAAAGCATTGGATCGGCAAAAGCGAAGGCACCCTGATAGATTTTCCGCTCCAAGAGGGTTCGGAGGCCATCAGTGTCTTCACCACCCGGCCGGATACCGTTTACGGAGTCACCTTCATGGCCCTCCCACCGGAACATCCGCTGGTGCAAAGATGGCTGGCGGAAGAGCCGGAAAACCATACCTTACACGACTTCTGCCACAAGGTGATCAACGTGGACAAGCAGCTGCGCGGAGCAGAAGACACCACCAAGGAAGGGGTTTTCAGCGGCCGGTATTGCCTCAACCCGCTCAACGGAAACAAGGTTCAGATCTGGATAACCAATTATGTCCTGATGGATTACGGCACCGGAGCGGTGATGGCAGTTCCCGCCCACGACCAACGCGATTTTGAATTTGCCAAAAAGTATGGCATTCCCATCATGCTGGTGATTCAAAACCATGAGCAGAACCTCTCTCTGGAGACGATGACTGAAGCCTATACGGAACCTGGCATCATGACCAATTCCGCGCCCTTCGACGGCCGGGACAGCGAAGACGCCAAAGCCGCCATTTCCGCGCTGATCGAGGAAAAAGGCCTGGGCAAAATATCCCACACCTACCGCCTGCGCGATTGGGGTATTTCCCGCCAGCGCTATTGGGGCAACCCCATCCCCGTGATCCTTTGTCCACAATGCGGTGTGGTGTTGGTGCCGGATGAAGACCTGCCGGTGCTGCTTCCAGACAACGTTCAGGTGGGCCGTACCACGAGGAATCCGCTGCTTTCCGTTCCGGAATGGGTGAACGTCAAGTGTCCTGCCTGCGGTGGCGACGCCAGGCGGGAAACAGACACCATGGACACCTTTGTGGACAGTTCATGGTATTACGCCCGCTATGCTGACCCCAAAAACGATAAAGCGCCTTTCGACCCTGCCAAGGCCAGGCACTGGCTGCCCGTGGATCAATACATCGGCGGGATCGAACACGCATGTATGCATCTGCTCTACGCGCGCTTCATCGGCAAATTTATGCGTGACCTGGGCTGGCTGGATTGCGACGAACCCTTTGCCAGATTGCTCACTCAGGGTATGGTGACCAAAGACGGCGCCAAGATGAGCAAATCCAAGGGCAACGCGGTTGACCCCACCTACATCGTGGATCGTTTCGGAGCCGATACGCTCCGCGTTTTCCTGCTTTTCGCCTCACCGCCGGACAAGGATTCCGAATGGAGCGACGACGGGGTGATGGGCTCCTTCCGTTTTCTGAACCGCATCTGGCGCCTGATCGAGACCAACCGGGACGCCATCCAACGCGGACTGAGGCTGGACGCGAAGCTGGAAGAGGCTTCCCCGTCCCTGCGCGAATTGCTCTTCAGCTCGCACAGCACCGTCAAGAAATGGCTCGACGACTCCCAAAAACGGATGCAATATAACACCGCCATCGCCGCTGTGATGGAACATCTGAACCACTGCGTGGCTGTGAAGGACCCTCAAAAGCTTTCAGGGCCGGATCTGGCGGTCTTTGCCGAAGCGTGCATGATCATCCCCAAAATGCTCTATCCCTTCGCGCCCCACATCGCCGAAGAACTCTGGCAGATGCTGGGCTTTGAGACGCTGCTGCACGAATCCGGACTGCCCGGCTATGAGGAAAGATTCTTAGAGCGCGACCTGATCACCTACGTGGTGCAGGTCAACGGCAAAGTGCGGGGCAAATTGGAAGTGGCGCCGGATGTGGATCCTGAGGAATTGAAAAAGCAAGCTCTGGAAGTGGAAAACGTGAAACGCAGCCTGGAAGGCTGGACGGTGAAAAAAGTGATTGTCATCCCCGGTAAGATGGTCTCCATCGCCGCGGGAAAATAGACCCAAAGATATTTCCGAACGGGGGCGGCACGGGCTGCCCCTTATTTTTATTCCCGGATAAAGAGGCTGAAATTAGGGATGCAGGTCCAGACCCAGAGCGTGTATCCTTTTGCTGAGATTGGATTTATCTATACCAAGCTGTTTCGCGGCCCGGCTGACATTATAGTCGTTGGCCTCCAGGGATTGGCTGATGACCCACGCCTCATGCCTGATCAGTTGTTCGCGCAGGGGAGTTTGGTCAACATTTTCAGAATAGACCTCATCTGAGCGCGGGGCAAGATCTTCCGGCTCCAAAACGTCCCGGTCGGAAAAGATAAGCGCACGTTCCACGCAACTGCGGAGTTCGCGGACGTTACCCTCCCATTTCTGCTCACTCATCCAATCCAAAGCCCGGCGGGATATCTCTTTAAGAGGCAATTGGTTGCGCAGGCAAAACTTGGTCAGAAAATGCTGGGCCAGAGGAGCGATGTCGCAGGTTCGCTGACGCAGGGGCGGGATGTGGATGGGGATCGCATTCAGCCGGTAATAGAGGTCTTCACGGAAAGCGCCGGAATCCATGGCGGCCTGCAGATCCTGATTGGAAGCGCTGAGAATACGGGCGTTGGAACTGCTCACCTTACCTCCAATCCGCTGGATTTCGCCTTCGGAGAGCGCCCGGAGCAGCTTTGCCTGCACTCCGGCGGGCAATTCCTCTATCTCATCCAGGAATAAGGAGGTGTTCTGGGCAAATTCGAAATAGCCTTTGTAAGAGTTTACGGCGCCGGTGAAGGCACCTTTTTCATAGCCAAAGAGTTCAGCTTCAAAGAGATCACGGGGCACCGAGGCGCAGTTGATGCTCACCAGGTCCCGGGAGCCGAAATGGCTCAGGCGGTGGATGGCGCGAATGGCCAGTTCCTTGCCCACTCCCGTTTCGCCGGTCACCAGGACCGGTGTGTCGAATTTTGCGGCAGCGCTGATCGCTGCAAAGACTTTTTCCATCGCGGTGGAAACTCCCACCATGCCGATGGCCGCGTGTTCCAAACGACGTAATTGCCTGGTCTGCAACAGTTTTTCGCTGATATTGCGAATCCGCAGCAACAGGTGTTCCGGCTCGATGGGTTTCTCAATGAAATCCGAAGCGCCTTGCCTGATGGCTCGCACCGCATCCGGGATGTGGCCTCCCCCGGAGATCATCAGGATGGTCATCTGGGGATACTTTTGCCGCACTTCTTCCAGCAGGGTGAAACCGTCTTGCAGAGCGGGAAAGCAGAGATCGAGCATCAAGATGTCGAAGCCTGAATGTTGCAGCGCCTGGCGCGCTCCGTCGGTATCCAGGGCGAGGCTTACAGCGTATCCGTTAGCGGCCAGCAGATCGCCCACCAACTGGCAAAAGACGGAATCGTCATCGGCCAGCAGGATGCTAATCCTATCCATCCGAACTTCCTTTCAGCCAGAAGGTTAGCACCGTTCCGGAGCCTTCCTCGCTCTGGAGGACAATGGTTCCGCCCATCGACTCGATGATCTTTTTGGTTTCCGGCAATCCGATCCCGGTGCCCGAACCCTTGGTGGTGAAAAACGGCTGCCAGATCTCCTCCAAATACTTGGCGGGGATGCCTTTACCGCTGTCCTCCACTTCGATCATCACACTCTGGCGTCCATTCTCGGCGGAGTGGCTGGGAAATTCTTTCACACTCAGGTGCAGGGTTCCGCCCTCCGGCAGGGCTTCCAGCGAGTTGTTGATCACATTGGACAGCGCTTCCTCAAACCTGATTGGCTCGATCCAGGTTTCAATGGAGTCAAGCGCCCAATTCTTGATCAGCTCTATATTATCCGGGATAATCAGGCGCTCCAGGCAATGCTCCACGGATGGGATTATGTCCTGAAGCTTCAGGTCGTAATCCTTGAGTTCGGTGAAACGCTGGAAGGCGTGGGTGAAAATGCGGATCTTCTCGATCTCGCTCCGGATGATATCGGCATATTTGCGCTGGGTCTCGTCCAGCTCTTGGGCCTGTAATGGCTTCAGGGCCAGGATAATGTTGCTGATATGCCGCCTGACATTATGGGAGAGCCTTCTGGCGGTATCAGCCCAGGCCAGCTGGGCGGAACTCAAATCCGGCTCCGGCAGTTCCGGCTTCAGGGTGATCAGAAATCTGGTGCTAAGACCCTGCAATCTTTGAATCTGGAGGGCGTGAGGGACTTTTTGCCGGCCCAGTTTGAGGCTGCAAGAATAGAGAGGGGCTTTGCTGCGCTTGAAGTCTGGAAGCAGAGCGCTGATTTCGGGGAAAAGGTTGGCCAGCGATTTGAGGTTTCCGGAGGGGAGGAGGCCATTTTCGTCCCTGAGGAGGTCCAGCAGATAGGGGTTGATCATCAAAACCCGGCCCCGCGAAAGCACAATGATCGTGCCTTGGGTAAGGTTGTTTATGGCCATTATAAAGATTTTGCGGCGATGTAAGATGAACAGCGTCAGGAAGAGCGGAAATATCGCAAGGAAAATGCTGATCGGGACAAGATGCAAGCTTATGAAGCGGCCCATTAGAGTGCCTACCGGCAGACGCTGATAGCTGTAATAACGCACTTCGGATATCGACGAGATGGCGATCCTGCTGGGCTTGCCAAAACCCGTCTTTACGATGTGGATAGCATAATTGTCATCCACGGAGTAGGGATTTTCAAGCTCGGCTTTGACCTGCAGATCGCTGTTCAAGATTACAAAACGGTTGTCGGATGTCTGGAGCAGTATCTCTTTTTTGCCATCCAGATCGAGGTCTTCAACTCCCCGGATATAGTTTACGGGATCCCGGAAATCGTGATGAACCTCCTGAAGATTTTCATCCAGAACAATCAGAGGGGAGTTGATCGCTGTAAGCAGGATAAGTTTGCGGCCTTCGGGATTCATTACGTTGAAAATGGTATCCGTATAGTTTTCTTCAAGGTTTCCGGCCAAAGACCAGGTATTTTTCGGAATCATCCTGCCGCCGGTCCAGTTCAGCCATTTGACGGTGTTGGGAATCTCCGCGTTGCCTTTGGTGGAAGATACTGCCAAGATCTCCTTTTTGCCGTCATTATCCGTGTCATCGGCGGCCAGCCGAACCATGCTGTAGCCCTCATTTGCCTGCTCGTAATGGAGCAACTCGCCGAGGGAATTGAGCACAAACAGCCAGGAGTGAAGATCGTCCATGCCCTGCATTTCCACTCCGGTGTTTTTAAGCGCAATGGTGCCGCAGATCAATTCTTTGGCCCCATCGCCGTTAAAATCGTCACAGAGCAGGGAGATGATGCTGGTGCTGAGGTCAAAACGCCATTTCACTTCACCGCTGTCGAAATCGAAGACCACCAGGCCTCTCGGGTTCACGGTGAAAGAATCTTGCGCGAGGCAGACCAGTTCAGGCTTTCCGTCGTTGTCGATATCTTCCAGCAGCTGCGGGCTAAGATTGCCGTACCACTCATAATCGGTCCGGCCAATCAGTTTATCCGTGCGGGGGATGGCCTCGAAGTTTTTCTCCTCGCGTTTGAGATTGCGCCCCCAAATATAGTGATAGCCGCTGAGAGTGACTTTTCGCTGATCGTTCACGCTCAGAAAGAGCCAGCGGCTTTTATCGCGGGGGTCTGTGAGCGCGCTTATGCCGCGGATCTTGGGTCCGATATTGATCTGGGAAATATCCTTGCCGGCCTGATCCCTGACCAGCAGCATGTGGGAATTGTTGCCTTGTTGGCCAACCGACAGCAGGTAATCATAGTCGTTATCCGCCAGGCTTTTAAAGCTCCAATTGTAAGAGGGCTCCTTTTTGCTGGTGATCTGGCAAGGGCTCAGTTCGTGAGTATTGAAAACTTGGTTAAACCGGCAGCCTGGTATGCAAAGGCACACCAGCACTAAAACCA
>CAXYWN010000130.1:0-5881 GCA_964292625.1 uncultured bacterium | reverse complement strand
CATAGGATAATTTATCCACCTTTAAGTTCTCGTATTTGGCCAGGAAGGCATCGTTTTCGGCCTCATTCGTGAAGATGGCAATATTCTTGTCCGAGACGATGTAATCGTCGATGGCGCGTTGCTGGATCAGGGGCTGGACCAGTTCCGCTCCTGCCACCACCATCAGGATGAGAAAGGATATCACCACCCACTTCAGATAGGGCTTCAGATAACCCAGCATCTTGCCGTAAAGGCGTTTATCGTAGATTCTGTTCTTTAGGCCGTCATCCGCGAAGCCGCCGCCTCTTCCGCCGCCGCCCATCATAATTCCTCCCCGTCCAGGCGGGCCCGGATGCGCTGTTTTTCGTAAAGATCGTGGTATAGTTTGCCCATCTCCACCAGTTGGTCGTGAGTTCCGCTTTCCATTATGGTGCCGTCACCCAGGACGATAATGTGGTCTGCGTGCTGGATTGAAGAGATGCGGTGGGCGATGATGATGGTGGTTTTGCCTTCGCGGGTCTCAATCAGTTTTTCCACGATGAAGCGTTCAGTTTTGGTATCAACGGCGGAAAGGGCATCGTCCAGGATCAGGATCTCGGGATTGGTGAGCAGCGCTCTGGCGATGGCCACCCGCTGTTTCTGGCCTCCGGAGAGAGTTACGCCCCGTTCTCCGATCACGGTGTCAAATTTATGTTCAGAATCCATTATCTCATCGTATATTTGAGCCAGCCTGGCCGCCTCGTAAACCTCTTCAATACTGGTTTCAGGGCTGCCCAAACGGATGTTGTTTGAGATCGAGTCTGAAAAGAGGAAGATATCCTGAGGGACCAGCACCATGTCGCGCCGGAGCACGTTCAGGGGAATCCTGTGCAGTAGATGTCCGTCGATCAGGATGCTGCCTTTGGGCGGTTCGTAGATGCGCACCAGCAGTTCGATCAGAGTGGTTTTACCGCAGCCGGTCGGGCCCACCACAGCCAGGGTCTTTCCTTCCGAGATGGAAGTACTGATGTCGTCGAAAACCAGGGGCAGTTTTTCGCCGTAGCGGAAGCTGAGGTCGCGCACTTCGATATTGCCGTGCAGTGCTTTGATGCTGGGGTCCGCCTCACTGTCGTCAATCTCCGGCTCGGTTTCAAAGATTTCGTTGAGGCGCTTCAGCGAAGCCGTGCCGCGCTGATACATATCAACAATCCAGCCGATGGCGATCATTGGCCAGACCAGCATCCCCAGGTATTGGAAGAAAGCGATGAATTCCCCGATGGTGATGTCCCCGCGGATTGCGGCACGGCCACCGAAAAATAGGGTGATGATCATCGAAAGACTTATCACCAGGCTCTGGAAAGGATGGAAAAAGCCAGCGATCTTGGCCATGCTGATGTTTTCCTTCACATATTGCCAGGAAACATCGTCCACCTTTTTCAGTTCAGGCTCTTCCTGCACAAAAGCTTTCACGATGCGGATCCCGGAAATGCTTTCCTGGATGGCGCCGGTGAGAGAGGCAAAGCTTTTCTGCACCCGGAAGAAACTCTTGTGCATCTTTTTTCCAAAAATGGAGATTGTGATGGACAGGATGGGCATTGGCAAAACTGCCAGCCCGGTCAGCCGCCAGTCTATCGCACCCATAAAACTGAATGAAGCGATCGACATCAAAACAATGTCCATGGCGGCGATCAACCCCATTCCAAAAAGCATTCGCACCGCGTTCAGGTCGTTGGTGGCGTAGGCCATCAGGTCGCCGATTTTGCTGCGATTGAAAAAATTCTGGGAAAGTTTGAGCAGGTGGTCGTAAAAATCCTGGCGCAGATGTTTTTCGATCTGGAATGGATTGCCGATGATCAGTATCCGCCAGAAATAACGCAAAATCATCACGGATACAGCCAGTCCAATGATGATCAGAGCAACCCAGATCAGGCCTGTGGAGGTGATCTGGCGTTCCTGGATGCTGTCGATGGCGCGCTGCATCACCCGGGGAGTGATAAGCTGCACGATATCCACCAGGATCAGCATCACAATGCCCCCTGCTATTCTGCCATAACTCTTCTTGAGATAGGGAAGAATGGCATCAAATGTCCGCATTTGTTCTCCCTGTTGATATTTATCAACACAAGGCGGAAAACACCCTTAATGCTGTTGCAGAGAGATTTCCACCTTGTGTTCATAACACCTGTATATTGCGCACCAAACTCTTTGTGAGGCACATTTTGTCAATCGAAAAGTGATTTTTAGCCGTGCTTGTGTTCCAAGCCTCTGTATAAGTTCTAACTGAACATCTTCTTATCGTTGCCCGCTAAACGGACGAAGGTATTGGATGAGTCTTGGGACATCCTGCGACGAAATTATAGCTTGACAGATTTTGAGCTGCGTGCCATATATCAATCCTAGATTAAAGATGCTGAGATCGGTATTGTGGGCGGGACCGGTTTCGCGCAGGAGCCGCGCCCAAAAAATTATACGGAGTGACGATATGAAGCGTTACATTTTGGTTGCTTGCCTGCTGGTGATCAGTCTTGCCAGCTTGGGGGGTATTTCCGGCTATTTCTCGCAAGTAGCTCTGCAAGCGAGTATTTACAGTTCCTCTATGACAGAGTCGGGTTGGGAATTTGATGGTCCAGCCTGTTTTTATGGGGCGATGCTGGAAGAGGGGAAATCTGTTTCCAGCAGCACATATTTC
Organism: uncultured bacterium; assembly: GCA_964292625.1. GTDB lineage: Bacteria > Cloacimonadota > Cloacimonadia > Cloacimonadales > Cloacimonadaceae > Syntrophosphaera. The sequence goes on along the minus strand of CAXYWN010000130.1, from coordinate 3,234 downwards.
GAAAAAGGGATCAATTACAACGTCTGGTGCTTCGGCGACGAGGATGTAATCGATCTTGACCTCAAGATCACTGACAGCAACGGACGAGTGGTGCGTGAGGACGATTCGGTGGATAAGGTTCCCAACTGTTTGTTCAAACCCAAAACTTCAGGAAGCTACAAGATCACAGTCACCAACTACGATTCTTACAACATGGCCTTGGTTTTTTGGGGCATCATGAGCGACGCGGAATCCATGTTCGACAATTCTGGAGACAAGTGCGCCGGCGCCTTGTTGAGGGCAATCGCGTTTTTTGAATATCTGGATGAAAACACCGATAGCGACGATTATCAATTTATCCTCAACCAGATCTGCCTGATCGGCGGGATGATGGCTGAGGACGAAACGCAATGCTTCTACAACTTTACTGTGCCTTATGATACTGAGTGTTTTTTCGTGGGTTTCGGCAGCGAGGAAGTGTTGGATTTTGATATCAAAGTCTGCGAACAGAGGTGTTTGGATAAGGTAAACACAAGTTATGAGGATAACGAATACCGGCTCGTGGGGGCGGATGACACTGAAGATGCAGTGGCAACGGTATCAGGAATGCTTTGGGATACAGAATACTATGCTCTCAAATACCGGAATTACAGCTCCACCGAAAGCGGCTTTGTATTCACCATCATCCTGGCCGAATGATATAGCCGAAATCAATTCTATATGCCCAAAAGCAAAGGCGGGAGATGTTTTCCCGCCTCTGCATTTTCATAACTAGGGTTGAGTTGTCTCAGTTTTTAGCTTTCCTCTTCCGCGCTGATGGCCTCGCTGAACTTGCTGTGTTCAGTGAAGCGGGTCATTTTCAGCCGCCCGAAAAAGGAATCGACGGCGCTGTACATCACCGGGATCACAAACAGGGTGATCAGCGAAGCGAAGGTGAGGCCGAAAACGAAACTTACGGCCAGCGGACGCCACGCTTGGGAAGAAGGATCGGAGGAAAAGACCAGCGGCAACATTCCGACCACGGTGGTGGTGGTGGTGAGAATGATGGGGCGCAGACGGGCAGCGCCGCTATTGATGATGGCGTGCCAGCGGTCCACACCCTTCTCGCGTTCGTTGTTGATGAAATCGATCAGCAGGATGGCGTTATTGACCACCACTCCAGCCAACGCGACCACCGAAAGCATCGTGTTCAGCGAGAAAGAGAGCCCGGTTACGAGCAGGCCGATCACCACGCCGATGAAGGCGAAGGGGATGGTGGCCATCACAATCAGGGGCTGCACGTAGCTGCGGAATTGCGAGGCAAGAATGGCGAAGATGGCCAGCAGCGCGATCAGGAAACCATAGGCGAGGGAGGTGTAGGATTCGGTCTGCTGTTCGCGGATTCCGCCAAACTCCATCGTGTAGCCCGGGAAACGCTGTTCGAAATTGGAAAGCTTTCCCTTGTCGCCTCGCAGCCTGTCTCCCTTGAGGATCTTGACCACCTCGGAGGTGGTGCGTTTCTGCTTTTTACCGTTCTCTGTGTATTCTCCCACGGCCGCGGTCACGGAAATCACGCGGTTGCCATCGTAGTGTCCTATCCGGGATATGCTGCTGCTGATTTCGAAGCTTGCCAGATCACGGATCGCGATGAGGCTCCCCATGCGGTTTCTGACCTTGAGGTCCTTGAGGGCCTCCAACTCCTGGGTATAGCGGTCGTCGAGCTTTACCAAAATGGGTATTTCATCCACCCCATTGCCGCGGAATTGGGTCACTTTACTGCCGGAGCTTGCCATCCGGATGGCCGAGGCCACCTGCGCTACACTGAGCGAGTACATGGAGAGTCTTTCCTGGTCGAGCACGATGCGGGCTTCCATCTTGCCTTCGTCAAAGCTGTCATCGATGTCTTCCACGCCAGGGATCTTTTTCAGGCTGGATTTCACCACGTCGCCGATGTAGGCAAGGCGTTCGAGGCTTTGCCCCTTAATGCGAATATCCACATCTTTGCCCAGAGGCGGTCCGGCCTGGGATTTGCCGAATTTGTAGGTGTAGAGTCCGGGCAGGGTATCCAGATAGCGGCGGATTTCATTTTTGATCGCCTCGTGTTTGAATTTCATCTTTTTGAGGGGCACCAAATCAATGCTCATCGCCGCATTCGAGGTTTTACTCTCGCGAACTCCCTCGCTGCTCAGGGAGCCAACGTTGCTCACCACGAATTCGATATCGTCTTTCTGCTTCATGGTCAGGATATGCTGTTCCACCAGTCCCACGATCCGGTCCGTCTCTTCCAAGGAGGTTCCGACCGGGGTTTGTAGTTCCAGTTGGACCGTTTGGGAGAGTGAGGAAGGGAAGAATTCAAAGGGGATGGCGCCACTGCCCATCACCGCAAAGGAAAGGATCAGCAAGAGAACCACTGCTCCGATCACCATTCCGCGCCGGTGCAGAGCCTTGGTGATGATCCGGCGGTAGAGTTTGTTCAACGGCCGAATCAGTCTGGTGGTAAGGTCTTCTTTGGCAACCATGCTGTGCCCAAATTGGTAAACGTTGGTGGGCAAAATCACCATTGCCTGAAACCATGAGGCCAGCAAAGCGACGCTGACCACGATGGGAAACACAGACAGAAACTGCCCCATGATCCCGCCGGTGAGTAGCATCGGCATAAACGCCGCAACGGTGGTAAGGGTGGAGGCGAAAACCGGCGAAATCACCTGATTGACGCCCTCGGTGATCGAAGACCTGTGGTCGAAGCCGAGTTCCCTGTAACGGTGGATGTTTTCCAGAACCACAATGGAATTATCCACCACCATTCCCACCACGATAATCAGCCCGAAAATGGTCAGATTGTTCAGCGTGACATTAAAGAGCGGCACCACGATGAAGGTGATCAGCATGGCCAGGGGGATTCCGGTGGAGGCGAAAATGGCATTGCGCCAGCCCAGAAAAAGGAACAGGGAGATAAAGACGAGCAGAATACCGATGAAGGCGCTTTTGCTGAGTGCGCCGATGCCGTTTTTGACGTCTATGGCACCGTCGTTACGCACACTTACCTTCACTCCGGGATGGGTGGCCTCAAACTCGGTGATGTAGGAGCGAACGTTTTCCATCACCTTGATAATGTTGCCCACTCCCTGTTTGTAGATAAAGATACTGATGCCTTTCTGGCCATTGAGTTTAGCAATGGTTTGTGTCTTAGCCAGGGTGTCGCGTACAGTGGCGACGTCGGCAATCCTGATGGCGCGGCCGCTGGCATCTGAGGTGATGATCATCCGGCCGATCTCT
>CAXYWN010000129.1:0-5886 GCA_964292625.1 uncultured bacterium | reverse complement strand
CCTCGAGGAACTCGTTGTAAATCTCTTCATCCTCGTCAACATCAAAGACGTCATCGTCATCCAGATAGTCATCCACGTCGATATCGGGGTCATAACCTTCGTCATCATCGTCATACCGGTCTTTGAGACTGGCCAACAGGGTGTCAACTTTCTCAGCCCGGTCCTCAGTATCGTCGTAGAAGAACGTCAATTCGGGAATGGTTCTCATTATGTGAGCTCCTGCGATTTGTTTTTTTAGAAAACCCGACGTCTTGATCAGGCTTTCCCTGATACTGTCGTGGGTCGCGGGATTATTGTAATGTGAAAAATAAAGCTTGGCGTATCTCAGGTCTTTGGAAAGGACCACCTCGGTGATGGTTACCCAATCCAGCGCCGGATCGCTCAGTTGTTGGGTGAGAGCAATATTGAAGATCTTTTTCAGCTCTTCCTGCAATCGGGGTATGCGATGAGATTTCATTAGAGTTTCTTTGCCACCTCTTCAAGCACAAAGCATTCCAGGACGTCTCCTTCCTTGATATCGGAGAAAGTTGCCAGGGAAAGTCCGCATTCCGTACCGGCACGTATTTCGGCAACATCATCCGCGTAATGTTTCAACGAGGAAAGATCGTCTTCTATCACCAAAACGTCGTTTCTGTACAAGCGTACCTTGCAGCCTTTTTTGATTGAACCGCGGTCCACCTGACAGCCGGCGATGGTGCCCACTTTCTTGACCTTAAAGACCTGACGGACGGTGGCTGAGCCTATCACCCGTTCTTCGATGTCCGGTTTCAGCATTCCCTGAAGCGAGAGGCGCACGTCTTCGATGGCATCGTAGATCACCTGATAGAGCTTGATCTCCACGCCTTCGTCCTCGGCGAGTTTGCGCGCTTGCTGGTTCGCCCGCACATGAAATCCGATGATCACCGCATCGGAAGCAGAAGCCAGACTAACGTCGGCTTCATTGATTCCGCCGACGCTTTTGTGGATGATATTCACCTGAACTTCATCGTTGGAAATCTTCTCGAGCGAATCCGCCAAAGCTTCCGAGGATCCGTCTGTATCGGTCTTGATAATGACGTTTAGCTCGTTAATCTGCTCTTCCTTGATGCGGGCAAAGATGTTCTGCAGCGAGGACTTGTTTTGATATTTCTCGCGTTCCAAGCGAATCTGAGTCCGCTCGGAGCTGATGCTGCGGGCGGTTTTTTCGCTGTCCGCCTCGTTGAGGACGTCACCCGCCTTGGGGGCCTCGTTGAGTCCGTAGATCCTGCCAACATCGGAAGGATAGAGGGTTTTAACACTCTGACCCCGTTCATTTTCGATTTTACGGATTCTGCCGTGGGTGGCGCCGCAAACGATGATGTCGCCCTTGCTCAGGATGCCTTCCTGCACCAAAACCGTAGCCACGGAACCCATGCGCGAATCCTTGGCAGATTCGATCACCACGGCCATTCCGGGTACTTCCCGACGGGCTTTGAGCTCCGTCATTTCTGCAGTGAGCAGAATCAGTTCGATCAGGTTCAGGATTCCCTCGCCCGATACCACGGAAGTCTTGCACCAAGGTACTTCGCCCCCGTATTGTTCCAACAGCACTCCATAATCCAGAATCTGCGCGATCACCCGGTCCACATTGGCTTCCGGCAGATCGACCTTATTGATGGCGATGATCAAATTCACCCCGGCAGCCTTGGCATGATCTATTGCCTCTTTGGTTTGGGGTTTCATACCTTCGTTGGCCGCCACAACAATCACGGCAATATCCGTAACGTTGGCGCCCCTGGCCCGCATAGCCGAAAAAGCTTCATGGCCGGGGGTATCCAGGAAGGTGATCTTGTTTTTGTTTATTTCTATCTGATAGGCGCCGATATGCTGGGTGATCCCTCCGGATTCGCCCGCCACGACACTGGTGTTGCGGATATAATCCAGAATCGAGGTTTTACCGTGGTCAACGTGGCCCATGATGGTAACCACTGGCGGCCTGGGTTCCAGCTCGACATCGGTGTACTGCTCTTTTTCCCGGTCCAGAACATCTGTCCCGAATTCTTCTTCAAAAGTGAATTCCACCTTGAACTCATCACAAATCATTTCCAGAGAGTCGCGGTCAAGCCTTTGGTTGATGGTCACCAACTGGCCCATTGCGAAGAATTTGGTGATGATCTCTGCTGGGGAAACACCAATAATCTTGGCCAGTTCCCGCACAGAGGTGAATTCGCGGATTACGGCCATGCCGTCGCCGGTGTCTTCGACCTGTTGTGCTTCGCGATGATATTTCTTTTTTCTGCCGGTCTTTTGTAAAACTTTCTTGATGTTGCGGGAAATCTCAGCTTCGTCAGCTTCCACCAACGGTATTTCCTTCTGTTTGCCCTTTTTGGCCGTTCCGCTGACGGCTTTTTTATGGCGGCTCTTATCGCCCTGATCATCATGGGTCGGCTTCGTCTTGCCAAACTTCTTGGCATCAATTTCCTTGACTGCAATCACCGGCGGGGCGGGTTTATCAACCCCTGGTTTTCTCCGCGGATCTTCGGCCCGTTTTCTGGGATCAGGCTGGGTGCGTGCCCCACCCTTTTCTTCCTGGCGCTCCAAATAGGATTTGGGTCTGGCGGGTCTGGCGCCACGTGGTACAACTGGAGTGGCTTGAGTGTAAGGAACGATTACACGGTGCTTGGGAGCTTCTTTTGTGGGTGGAACGTATTTTTCCGGCTGAGGATCCGGGACAGGCGCTTCCTCAACAGACTCGGGCTCAGGCTCAGACTCAGGCTGAGGTTCCGGAGCCGGTTCTTCCTTTTTGCGTGTCCTTTTTCCCTTGGCTGGCTTGGCCGGGACTACAGGTTCCTCCGCGACTGGTTCTTCCACCGCGGGAACTTCCTTCGGTTCAGCTTTGGCGCTCTTGGCTGCCTGACGCATCTCGCCCAAACGCTTTCTGTCCTTTTCCGCCTTCATTTCGGCTTCCATCTGATCGTTGTATTTCTTGCGGATTAAGTTCGCTACGTCATCTTCAACGAGGCTCATATGGCTTTTCACGATCACGTTCAGGTCAATCAGGTGTTTTTTCAGCGCCATGGTGCTGATCTTCAGTTCCTTGGCTAATTCATGTACTCGTATTTGCACTTTGTTCCTCCACTTTGGCTATGCCGGCATAATACTCCAGCATACGGGTGGCTAATTGTTTGTCTTTTAAACCGTAGATACCAGTCAACGGCACGCCCAATGCCGCGCTAAGTTCTTCCTGAGTCCCCAGACGCAGGATGGATACCGTGTATCCGTGTTCCAAAACTGCCGCGGTGATCCGGCTGACCGAGCGGGCGGAAGTGTCTTCCGCGATGATGATCAGCCGCAGTCCGCGTGAATGCAGTTCCCTGAGGCAGGCGTCCGCCCCGGTGATGATTTTACCGGCTTTGCGGGCGAATTGCATCAGATTTATTATCTTACGCGTCAGTTCAGCTTTTTCTGCCATCATTGTTTCCCCGTTTGGGTGAAGATGGCCTTGGAGCTTTGGGCGAATCTGCGTTTCATATGGTTGCGTTTCCATTTGTCCAAACCTTGCAGGCAGAGGGCATCCGGACAAACGTAATTTTTGCGTCTTTGGATCCTGCGCCGCGGATCGAAAACAATCCCCTGGGGCAGAACGAAGAAGCTGAGCAAGTCACCCACTTCCTTTCTGCTCCGGCAAACCACACAGGTTCGCTGCGGTAAATGATCCGCGTGACTGTTCTTGTTTGGCATCAGAAATACTTGGCCGCTTCCTTGAGCCTTTCGGCGGTCTTTTCGCCCACTCCTTCCAGGTTGCAGAGCTCCTCGACCGAGGCCGCGTAAACATCCTGAACGGAGGTGTAGCCGGCACCGCGCAAGACCTCGGAGATCTTTGCGGTAACGCCGTCCAAATCTATGATGTGGCTCACGGTGCGTCGTTCCTTGGCCATCTTTTCTTCAAATTCTTCCTGTGTGAAGATGTCGATCTTCATTCCGGTAAGTTTGGCAGCCAGTTTCACGTTTTTGCCGCCCTTGCCGATGGCCACCACTTTTTCCTGCTCGTCCACGATTACGCTGGCGACACTGTTGCGTTCAATGATCACCCGTTTCACGTTTTCCACGCCCAATGCCCTTGCAATCATCTTTTCAGGATCGTCTTCGTGAACCACGATATCGATCTGCTCCCCGCGGAGTTCTTTGCGGATACTGTCGATACGAACGCCCTTGGGGCCAATGCAGGTGGCCACAGGATCCAGTTTGGGATCCGTGCTCACAATCTCGACCTTGGTGCGAATACCGGGCTCGCGCACGATCTTCATAATCTTGATGGTACCGTCATAGACCTCGGGGATTTCAGCTTCGAAGAGCTTTTTCACGAATTCCGGATTGGTGCGGGAGAGGATGATCGTCACATTGGATTGGTGCGTGCGAATGTTAGTAACGTAAGCTTTAATGTTGTCGCCAACGCGGTAATATTCGTTTTCGACCTGTTCATCGGCCGGCAGCAAAGCATCCGTGTAACTGATGTCGATGCGGTAACCGCCGGTGTCGTCGATGGTCTTGATCTTTCCGCTGACAATGGTATTTTTCTGTTTATTAAAGTCGTTTTGGATCTTTTCTTCTTCCAGCAAACGAATCTTGTCCTGGATGGCCCTTTGGGCAATCTTGATCAGTTTGGGCTCAAAATCTTGCATAGCCATAGTCTTGGCAACATACTGCCCCAGTTCGACCTCGTCGCCGTGCAGCTGCCGAGCCTCTTCCAGAGAGATTTCGCCCAGCCTGGTTTCGCTTTCCACCACTTCGCAAAGATAACGGGCCTTGATCATGCTTGTGTTTTCTTCAATGAAGATCTCAAGCTCGTTTTCAGGCTCCAGTTTCTTGCTCAAGGTGGAGTGGATGGCTTCTTCGATCAGGCTCTGGATCAATTCCTTATCCAATTGCTTGATCGCCGCCAGTTTTACCACAGCGTCCAAAATATTCGCGTTCATTCCTGATCCTCCCCCTTTGCAATGTCGAGATAAACCGTTTTAGCCCGGGAAATCGCTTTGAATCCAATCTCCACTTTCGTTCCCCGGTCGTCCAGGATTATGCTGTCCTGACCGACCTCGGTCAGGGTGCCCAGCGTGGAAAGTTTTTGCTCGCCGTCCGCCCATTGCACTGCCACCTTTTCGTTGATGGCGCTCACCCAATGGCTCTTCAATTTCAGTGGACGTTCCAAGCCAGGTGAGGAAACTTCAAGGAAATAGCGGTCCGGAATCAGGTCAAATTCTTCCAATTCCGCGCCCAGGGCACGGCTGAATTTGGCGCAATCATCCAAGGTCACCCCACCGATTTTGGTGAGATAAATCATGATGATACGCCCCTTGCCGGACATCTTTTCATCCATGTCGTATAGCGCCAGATGTTGTTCCTGGCAGATCCGGCGGGCGATATCCTCGACTTGCGGACGGTAGTATTCCATCTTGCTTCCTTTTCACACTCAATTAGCGTCAAAAAAAATAGCTAACTCCTGTAGCTATTTGTCTTTGCAAAGGCAATGCTAATCTCTGTTGATGCGGCCTTTGCACCGCATTCTATGATAGAAGTCATTTTCTAAGCGGCGGCTGTGGTGTCAAGGGAAACTTCACTGTCGGGGCAATTCACAATTTCATTCTCTGCAATAATATGCAGAATACAGCGGTGCATTAGGGCAGAATTTAGCAGAGATTTGGAGAAAGATTGTAAAAAGCGCAGAATGTGGTCGAGTGAGGGATCAGCAATGCCTGCGGCGCGCCCTCCAGAAATTTCAGTTCCTGCCTCTTGCCCCCGCAGGATTTCGGGAGAAGCTAACTTGAGACAATCTCGCGGATTACCCAACTAGCCGCGGTCAAGCCCATAATAGCTGGCAGATAGCTCAACGAGCCAACTGTTCTGCGCTGTCTGCCTCGTTGCAGTATCACC
>CAXYWN010000128.1:0-5893 GCA_964292625.1 uncultured bacterium | reverse complement strand
GACCAGAATATGCTGCATATCAGTCACCAGCCCATGCCCGGAGCTTACGGACACTACAGTAATTGGCCCATCAGCGCCACCATCACAGCTCACAGCGGCCAGCCGGTGTACGCGGACTCCGTTTATGTGCGCTACAAGGTGAATGCCGGCCCCTGGCAGACAGCGCCGATGCCCCAAGTCTATGGCGAATACGGGACCACTATTCAGGGCTTTGCCCCGGGCGATACCATCCGTTATTACATTCACGCCGCAGACCAGTCTGGAAGATCTGCCGACCACCCTGTTTTCGCTACCCTGGACCCCCACGTTTTCTCCTATGCTGCGGACACCGAGCCTCCCACCATCATCCACAATCCCCCAGCCTCCATCGCCAGCGGCGAACACTGGTTTTCAGCCACAATCTCCGACAATATCATGGTCAGCACCGTTTTCCTGCGCTACAAGACCGATGACGGGCCAGTCACGGAAACCTGCATGATGACAGACCCCGAAGCGCCGCCCAATTACTGGTGGACAGAGATCGAAATTCAGTTCGAGCCTGGCAACCAGATCTTCCATTACCAAATAGAAGCCAGAGATAACGCCGCTCCCGCCAACATCGCCACCTATCCCTTCCCGGGAGAATGGCTGAATGTCCCAATCGACCCGGTCAGCATATCTGATGAGCTTATACAGCAACCTGAAACACCCGCTTTGAAAGTTTTTCCCAATCCCTGTCAAATTGGCCTATCCGGCTATCTGACAATAGAATGTAAGGGTGTGGTAAATATTACACCTTCGTTGAATATTTTCAACAGCAAAGGACAACTTATATACCGAGACAGCGAGCCCGGCTCCTTTAATGATGGGATTAGATACCTGTGGAACGGAATAGACAGTCACGGGGAAAAAGTAGCCCCCGGCGTTTATTTTTTGCGCCTGAACGCTGGCGCTAAGGTATTGACAGGCAGGATCTTATTAATCAATTATAGTACTGTGGAAACATTTCCACAGCAAAAAAACGGAAAAAAGCGAAAATAAGTCTTGACAGAATAACCGATATTTCTTTGAATGCATTCAGCCTACAGACCCTACATAGAATGCCCTCCGAGCAGTGGGGATACCGCCCGGTATTCCCCACTGTATTTTTTTACCCTTGAATTGGAGCAATAATGAAACCCTTTTTCATCATTCTTACGATCATCCTTTTCCCTCTCTTCCTCAGCGCCAGCCCTCGTTTGGTGGCCCGCATCGACAATCCCGCCCCGTCAATCCTGCAACGTTTCCAAAGCGAGGAAGCGGATATAGCGGCCTACAAACCAGGAATCTATCTGGACCTGGTGCTCTCGCGCGAGCAATTCACCCTCTTGCAACAAGAATTCCCCGGTATCCGCATCACTCAAACAGAAGCTCAATTGAAAGAGAACCTTAATCCTGCAAAGGATATCCCCGGCTACCGCAGCTATGATCAGATGCTCGGCGAGCTGATGCAACTTCAAGCCCAATATCCCGGTTTGATGCAGGTTAGCAGCTTCGGCACTGGCTGGGGCTCAATCTATGCCGCTCAGGGAATCCCTTACTATCAGAATTTTAACCACGATCTCTGGGCCGTCAAAGTTTCCGCCAATGTCAATATGGACGAAGACGAGCCGGCCTTCTACTTCGTGGGCGAGCATCACGCGCGTGAACCTCTATCCACAGAAGCCTGCATGGGAATACTAATCCATCTGGTGGAAAACTACGGTTTAGACCCCGTGGTTACCGATATCCTCAACACCAGCGAGATCTGGATAGTGCCACTCCTGAATCCTGACGGGCACAAGATTGTGCTGCAACAAACCGATATCTGGTGGCGTAAAAACATGCGCGACAACAACGGAAACCAAAGCTTCGACCACGAATCTTACGGCTCCGGACTGGATGGTGCAGACCTAAACCGCAATTACGGCTGGTATTGGGGATACACCAGCGCTACCGACGACCAGAACGCTGTGACCTATCACGGCCTTGAAGCTTTTTCAGAGCCGGAAACCCAGGCCCTGCGCGACTTCTTGCTTTCCAGACGTTTCCTGGCCGGGATCGGATACCACACCTATGGAGAATATGTGCTCTACCCCTATGGCTACGTGGACGGCATCAAAGCTCCGGACCAGATTGAGCTTGCCGCCCTGGCTAACGAAATCGCCGCCCTGTTGCCCTCCCAAGACAGCGGATATTACGCGCCCGGTCCCTCCTGGGGACTGTATCCCGTGAGCGGAAGCCTGGACGATTGGGTGTATGGAGAAACCGGCGCATTTGCCTACACCATTGAAATGGCTACGCAGTTCATCCCGCCCGCTGCCCAGATTTCCCAGATTGTCCAGCACCAAGTGAATGGAGCCATGACCCTCATCCAGAGGAAAGACCGTAGGATTCTCAAAGGACATGTCACCGATGCCGAGACCGGAAACCCGCTCTGCGCGCTGGTTCTGGTGGATGGTATTGACGACGGCCCGGTTTTTCGCAAGCCCATCACTTCCAACCCCGAGTATGGCAGCTATTACTATTTCCTGCCCGTGGGCCAGCACATGGTCCATTTCATCTGTCCGGGCTGGGAAACCCAGAGCATGGTGGTGCAGATTACCGATTCCGGACCCACCGTCTATGACATTGCCTTGCTGCAGGTGGCAGCGCAGGAACTGAACATCCAGGTGCAGGACGACGCTTTCCAGCCCCTGCCCGGAGCGACGGTCAGCTTCGACGACCTGCCTCTACAAAGCTATGTTTCCGATCCAGACGGCTGGATCACCGTCCCGGAATTTTACCCCGGAGTCTATCGCCTCACCGCGTCCAAGCCGGGCTTTGAAACTTTGCGCATCAGGCGGGAGATAAACTGCGGAACCATCACGCTCCGCCTCACTGGGGAGCCTGTCTTCAATGACGGATTTGAACTTAACATTAGCAATTGGGTGACCACCGGCACTTGGAACAGGACCAGCTCGGAATACTTTTCCGGCAGTTACAGCCTCACCGACAGCCCCAACGGCAACTACCAGAACAATGCCAACACGATCTGCCGCCTGGCCGCTCCCCTCCAGCTCCAGGGTCTGCAGAACGCCGATATCCAGTTCCAACTCAAGCGCTTACTCGCCCTCGACGGAGACCTGCTCATAGTGGAAGCATCCACCAACGGCATCAACTGGACCGTGCTCGATTTTTATGAAGGTAGCTCAGACTGGGAAACGCAATCCTACAGCCTGAACAGCTTCCTGGGGCAAAACCTGCATTTCCGTTTCCGCCTGAGCACCGGCTCCTACGGCAGTTCCAACGGCGTCTTCATCGACGATTTCAAGCTGTTTGTAAACGCGGATGTCTCTGCCAACTCTGATCAACAATTGCCCCCTGCCCCGATCTCCCTCTCCGCTGGGCCCAACCCCTTCGCAGAAAGCACCAATATTACCCTGAAAACCAAAGCCACCCTGGAAAATGCCAGCATTGGCATCTACAATCTGCGAGGACAGTTGGTGAAAAACCTGGGCAGGCAAAATCTGGCCAAGGGAACGCACTCTCTGGTTTGGGACGGCCTTGATCTTAATGGCACCACGGCCGCCAGCGGGATATATTTGCTGCGGGTTTCCGGCCCGACAGGCATCCACACATCGCTTAAGCTCGCCAAGATCAGATAGATCAGGCCCAGTCCCTTTCTCTATCTTCTACCCAGTCTTCAGATAGAGCAAATCGAGCCCAGAAGCCAAAAATGGCTTCAGGGCCACAGCTGGTCTTACTGATGCCTGCTTGGTGTCACGAGGAAGAGAGGGAATCGACCTTGTCCAGATAGCCTTGCATATTGAATTTGCGTTTGAGGCCAGCGGCGTTCATATAGCGAACGCTGCCGAAGACTGATCTGGTTTGCCAGGGTCGATCGTGCTTGCCGAAGCACCAGGCAATGCCGGCAAAGGAATTGGGATCGCGCCCGTCGAGCTGGTATTTGTTATTGAGCCAAAGCATCAGTTGGAAAGCTGTTTCGGGGTCTGGCGTCCATTCGATGATCTTCTTACCCCAATACATCCGCATGTAGTTGTGCATTTTCCCCGTCAGCACCATTTCAGTCTGGGCCGCGTTCCAGTAAGGATCGGATGTTTCGGAGTACTCCAACTGTTCGGGCTGATAGATCACGGGCCGCGGATCGAACCTATGGTCGTTCAGGCTCCGCCTGGCCCAGAGCGGAAGGCAGGCGTAGCTGTCGTAGTCTGGATTAAACCAGCAAAAGTTACAGCTCAGTTCACGTCGGACGATCAGTTCTTCCAAAAAGGAGGCGAGGCCAGCTTGAAGCGGATCAAGCCCGCTTTTATCGCCGATAAGGCCCGCCGCGGCATAAGCCGGGACATCACAAAATTCCAAGGCCCGCAAAGCAATTTCCAGAGCTGAGATCTGGCCAAAATGCAGATAGGGACTCAAATTGCTCTGAATCGCCAGAGAGGGGTCGTTGCGCTTCCCCGCATAGAGATGAAGTTTTTGCGGTAAAAACGATTCCAGACGTTTGACCGCCTCGGCACGTCCACCCTGAAAAGCAGGAGCGGGGCTAACCGAAGAATCGATGTGCAGGTGCCGGCCGGCAAAATCAGAGAAAACCTCCGGCCCCATTCCGGGCTTGAAGGTGAGACTCGCAATGGATTCCGGAATAATAGGGACCGATTGGTTACGGATACTTACAGCAGCTTGGTCCGGGGGAATCAGATAAGCTTCCAGCTGTTTCAGTATCTTTCTGCGGATGGTGGCCGCCGCGTATTCTTCCTTGCCGGATACAATCTCCACCGGGATTACAACGTCGCTTTCCACTTCCAGCCAGCGTTCGCTACCAAGTTTTCTCGCTAACTCGTCCCGCCAGTGCCGCTGCCAGCGCAGGTAGCCGCGGTCAGCAACCACAAAACCCTTATTCCCGGCAATTGCGGCTATCACTTCAGCCGGTTTCCCGGAGCTAAGATGAAAGGGAATGCCGAGTTCAAAGAGACGGGACGCAGTTTCTGCCAGGCCTTCCAGCATGAATTGGTAATGGCGTAGATTGGCTTCAGGCACATCTTCGCTCAGGACTAAGACACTGATTAGGGGTATTTTCCAGGCCGCAGCCAGCTCGATTGCTTGATTAAGAGCCGGATTACAATCCGTTCGCTGGGCTTGCTGCATCCAGTAAAGCACAAATTCCGGTTTTTCTTCGGGATCGGGAATCAAGTTGGCAATCCTCGCTTCAATCATCTGCTTTCCTTTATAATGAGGTTTTCGCTGGACAATATCCACGGCGGATAAAATGTGTCAACCAATATCCTAAGCCGCATTTATTTCCGTTGGACTGGGAAAACCGTAAGAGCTGGAATGAAATTTGCATCAAAAGGGATATACTCTTGCTGCAAAGATCATTTCAACCCAGCCCGAATAGTTTATAAGTTGAGGAACTGATGACTGTTTTGATCCTTGCGACGGTGCTTCTGATAGCGTATCTGACTCATGAATACTGGCGGCACCAGCGCAATGTGAAAGCTATCCCAATCCGGATCCATGTTAACGGGACCCGGGGAAAATCAAGCGTAACCCGTCTGATCGCGGCCGGCCTGAGAGCCGGCGGCAAACGCACTGTGGCCAAAATCACAGGCACCCTGCCGCGCGTGGTGCTTCCAGACGGACGTGAAGCCTCGATCATACGCCTGATGGGAGCGAACATCATCGAACAGAAATACATTTACCGCTATGCTGTCAGCGAAAAGCCGGACGCCATCGTGATCGAATGCATGGCTGTGAATCCAGTTTTTCAGTGGATCACCGAGAGGAAATTCGTCCGCAGTACAATCAGCGTGATTACCAACTGCCGGGCCGACCATCTGGACCTGATGGGGTCAACAGAGCAGAGCGTGGCGATGTGCCTGAGCAATACCATTCCCAA
>CAXYWN010000127.1:0-5931 GCA_964292625.1 uncultured bacterium | reverse complement strand
AATAGGTTACGATTCTATAATGGGTATTTTGAGGAAAATCTTGCGCAAGTTCGGTAAAGGTCGTGCCATTATACACGAAGCTAAAGCCTATGTTAGTGGCGGCTGAGACACTATTATTTACATTCGAGAACAGAGAAACCGTTGTTCCCGTAAGTACTGCATATGTCCCCGCTGTTTGGGTGAAACTGTAGTCATTGACCCCTGCCCAAGCTGCAATCGTCATCATCAGCAAACAAACCAAGAGTGCGAAAAACCTAATTTTCTGTCTCATAAGATCCTCCTAAAGATCTTTGTGTAAACAAAGCAAAAGCTGACATATTCATTAGTATCAAACTTATGCTTTTCTAATTTAGCTATTTTCATTTTAAAATTCATAAGTACAGGATTAAGTGATTCGGCCTTGCTGTCAATAAAAACTTCTTCCTATGTCTTTGAGTTGGTTGATAATGGCTGAAACGGAAGATAAATAAACATGGATTTAAAAGATTCAAATACAACAGCTTAGACTGTTGGGCCTGATGAGTCAGGGTACTTGTGGTTTTATCGTTTTATGGCTGCAAAATGTTGTCAATAATAGCGATAGCAGATCTGTGGATAATTTTCCACAAAGCTATGAAAAATAGTTAAAAAAACCCCGGATTTTGAGGTCCGGGGTGGGTTGATATTTCGGGTTTAGCCTTGGGGTTTTGATACCAATAAGTATCTTGCACCCGAAGGAATCGAGTGTTATTTCAGCATAATGGTTTTGCGGGTGCTGGAGTAGCTTCCGGCCTGCATGCGGTAGAAATAGACGCCGCTGGCGAGGGGGGCACGGTTGTTGTCCAAGCCGTCGAAGATCACCAGGTGATTGCCGGCGTTCTTGGTTTCATTTACGAGGGTGCGCACCAGCTGGCCCTTGATGTTGTAGATGCCGATCATCACCGGCGCGGCTGACTTGACGCTGTAGGCGATGGTGGTGCTGGGATTGAAGGGATTGGGATAATTGCCCTTCAGCTCTGTCACGGCCGGCATGGTGGGATCATCGTTAGCCAGAAACTGGCCGGCGCCCATCAGCTGAACGCTGAGGTCCGGATTGGCTGGATCGTCCGTGTTGATCAGCATCGGGAGGTCGTAGCTGGTTTCAGCGAGGGGGCTGAAATGCAGGTTGACGGTCAGGAAGGACTGGGCGGGCACCACGATGTAGATGAAGTTGTTGGAGGCGCTGTTGCCCTGAGAGATTGAGTAAGGGGCATCCACAAGCACGGAGCCGATCAGCACGGCGTCGCCGGTGTTGTGGATGGTAAAGGGCAGGCTGGCGGTTTCGCCGATGAGCACGCTGCCGAAACCCAGGCTGTTGGCGTCCAGGCCGATGATGGGCGCGCCGGAAACTCCGCCGGTGGAAGGAAAGACGATGTCGTCGATCCAGGCGCAGTCGCTGCCGGAGGAGGCGCCGCTGTCCTTGACGTATTCCCATTTGAAGATGTTCAGGCCGGGCTGGACGGAGTAGTTGATCTGGCTCCAGACGTCCGAGGTGCCGGACCACTGGTTCCGCATCTGGTTGTTAATGTAGAATTTGAGGAAGTCGTAGTTTTGTTCGCTGGAGACCTTTTTCCAGAAGGAGATGGTTCCGAGGGCCGGGCAATCCAGAGTTACGCTCATGGAGCTGCTCTGGTTGTGGGTGATGGCGGCGCTGCGGGCGGCGTTGCTGCCGTTGTAGCTGCCGGATTCAACCATCCAGTTTCCGCCGGTGAAAACCCAGTCGAAGGCGGAGAAGTTGGTCTCGAAGTTTTCGGCCACGAGTCCCGCGTTCACGGTGTAGGCATTGGTGGAAACGTAATCGCCCGAAAAGAGCAGGGTATTGAGTTGGATCACAGAACCGGCGGGAATCTGGGAGCTGAAGGTCACGAAGTATTCGACATGGGATTCGCCTCCGGCTGGCAGAGCCGCGCAGGAGGTTTGGATGGGTTCCGAGACATTCATCACGCCGTTGATGACCATGGCCGTGGTGATTTCATTCGCCTGGGCGTGACCGGTGTTGGCGAAGGGGAATTTCAGGGTGACGCTTTCGCCGGGGTCGATCATGCCATTATTGTTGCCCAGAAAATCCTCGATGATGATCCCGCTCCAGGTGAAGACGGGGGCGTTGAGGGTGAGATTGCGATTGTATTCATAGGTTTCGCTGCCGCTGGTGGCGATGATGTGAAGCTGAGCGACATGCTGGTCCGGAACGTCGTTGGCCACCAAAATGCTGAAGCCGGAAACGGTGCCGCCGTTGGCGCCGGGAGCGATGTCGGCGATTATTTCGCTGTTGCTCAGCAGGGTCAAATATTCATCGGTGGTGCTCAGGGAGACGTTCACCGCGGTGGCGGCTTCGGTGCCCACGTTGTCCAGACTGAAGTTCACCGTGATGGTTTCGCCGTATTCGGGGATATTGTTGTTGTCGTCGCTTACCACCATGTCGTTCACTATCAGGTAGGGCCCGCTGGCAGGCAGCACCTGCACGGTGCCCAGATGGGTGACTTTGTTAAAAGCGGTGATGGTGAGAGTGAGGTCCAGCGGTTCCAGAGGAGGCTCAATCATCGTCAGGAGGAGGGTGCCGGAGGCATCCGCGATGCCAGTGGCATAGACAGTTTCAGCTCCGGAGAGGGTGACCCTGGCGCCAGGATCGGTTTCCACCAGGAAACTGCCCATACCCAAAAACAGCACAGGATTGTAAACCGCGGTGAGGGGCAGGGGGTCCTTGGTTCGCACCATCAGAGAGGCGTCTCCAAAGATAGTCCAGCATTTGTATTCACTGATTCCGCTGGTACCATAAACCTCGATCATCTTGGAGGAACCGTTGTATAGCAGACCACCAACAGTTTGTTTCTGTTCTGCCACCAGCAGGTCAATTACCTCGTCTTGCGCGCGCATCGGGGGATTCCAGCTTTGGTTAATGGTGCTGCCGTAAAAGGCAATTGCGCCCGCCGGAGCATTCGTTGTCTCATTCACTGAGCGCAACCAGGCTTCGGCAAAGCAGGTCTGGCTTACGAAGTTGCCATTCACGCAGGCAACGCTGACGATGAAGGGGAGCATGTAATCGTTGGTGAGGGCATTGACGTTGGTATTGCTGAATCCGGTGGTGCCCCAGGAAGTATCGGAACCGTGTCCGCAATAAGTGATGACGCCACGACCCGCGTTGACATTGATGCCCACCTGAGCTGCTGTGGCACCCATCGTTTGGTACATCTGGTCCACACTGGTATAGCCATAGCCGAGGAGGTCGGTGCGGGTGCCTTCGATGTGCACCTGATCGCCTTCACCCATATCTCCCTGACCGCCGCCACCTTCGTTGGAGGCTATTCCCATGCCACGCTGTATCCAGCTTTCTCCCGCCTGGATATCGCGCTCATAATGAATGGAACGGACCACCTGAGTCTGCATTTCAGCCACAGTCTGGGCGGAAAATCTGCCCACATAGATATCCGGGTAGCTGTCGGTACCCGCGCATAGTGCGTAAGACGGGTCGGAACCGCCGCCGCCGGAGGAAAGAGTTGGCACTTGGGGAGCGTCACCCATTATCTGGACAAACATCAGGCCGTCATTGAGGTCGTATTGGTTTTGGATGTAGGTCTTAATCTGGTTGGCGCTGGGGCCGGCCACGCTTACATCCACCACATCCACGCGGTAGCCGTTTTGGCGTTTCCACTCCACCCAAGGCTGCATCGCGGCATCGAACATGGAGTGCTTGATCGCCAGGATGCGACCCTGCTCGTCCAGAGAGGGATATTTGGCATCATTGAAATTGAGAAACATGTTTTGATAGATGCCGGCAAATTCTTCCGCGTAGTTCGTTTTGGCTACGGACAGGGAATTGCTGAGCTCTGTCCCGTTGGCAACGATGGCCACGCTAAGCTTTGTATAGACCCGCAGAGTCTGCGTGTCGGCATGGTAAACGAAGGGTTGAAAGCGGACGGTGATGCCGCGGTAATCCCTCACAATGAAAGGCTCAGTGAGATAGGCGCGGTCGGATGGCCAGGGCTCATCACCAAAATAGACATCGCCAAAGCTGTAGGGAACGTCGGCGGGATTGAGATCGCGGGTGAGATTGCCTTTGGAAGGCGCCACCGGCAGTTGCATCTCGACGTATTCGCTGGCCAGCAGGTTGAGCTCCATCCTGGCGGTATTGGGGATAATCACGCTGCGGGCGAGGATGGGCAGCTGGGGATAGCCCGCTTCCAGGGTGATGCCTTCTTTTTTGAGGCTCAGTTCATGCCAGGTGGCGCCGTTGATCTTCACCGGCTCGGCATTGAACTGTCCCAGAGTGAGTTCCAGCACCATATTGCCAGGGGTACTCTGGGTCAGGCGGATCTGGTTGGGCTGGTTGGCAACCGTGATTTGCTCTGCATTCAGCGCCATTCCCAGCGCCATAAGCAGGGTTAAAAGTAGAAACATGCGTTTCATCGTTTCCTCCATGGGAGTTTTTATAAAGCTATTTTGGCTGGCCTGGCCTTAAACGCCAGAGCCGGATACATATAAAAATCATTATGCATTATCCTGTCAAACACAAGAACAATCAGAACATCAAAATCTAAGCAGGCGGCGCCTGAAAAACGCCGCCTGCATGGTATCAGATCTATTTCATTAACATCATTTTGAGGGTTTTGCTGTAGCCGGGGGCGTCCATGCGATACATGTAAATGCCGCTGGAAACGCTGCGGTTATTGCTGTCTTTGCCATTCCAGACAATCCTGTGCCTGCCCGCGGACAGGTCAGCATCGACAAGAGAACGGACCAGTTGGCCCTTGACATTATAAATGCTTACGCGCACGGGGCCGGCTTCCTTGGTGGAGAAGCTGATGGCGGTTTCCGGATTGAAGGGATTGGGATAGTTGCCTTCCAGCTCGGTCACCAGGGGTATGGAGCCCGGATCGTCGTTGGCGACATCGCTCTGGACGTGTACGGGGATGATCAAGACAGGGTTGTTGGCGTCGTTGGAGGTGATGATGATCTCCACGTCGAGGTTCACAGCCGGGCTGGGAGCCCAGTAGGTGAGGGTGTAGGTTCTGCTTTCGCCCACAGGGATATCATAAGCGAAATCGTTGGGCACGGGCGCACCGTTGTGGATCAAGCCCATGCAGGCAGGATGGGAGATGGTTCCGCTCAGAGCGACGGTTCCCAGATTGTTGATCACAAAATCCGTGGCAAGCTGGTCGTTGGGCTGCACATTCAGGAAATTGATCTCTTCCTGGGGAACGTAGATCATGGCGATATCTCCGCTCCCGGAAAGCGGGAAGACGATGTCGTCGATCCAGGCGGAGTCGCTGCCGGAGCTCACGGAGACGTGTTTTTTATAAGTCCATTTGAAGGTGTGGGAGCCAGTGGTGACGGGGTAGGTCACCTGCGCCCAATCCATATTGCCGCTCCAGGAGCCCAGTTCAGAGCCGTCGATGCTGAAACGTAATTTATCATAGTTGCTTTCGGAGGATACTTTGCGCCAGAAGCTGATGCTGCCGGCGGCGCCAACATTAAGAGTGAGGGCCAGCTCGGTGTTGCTGTTATGAGATATGGCGCCGGATTTCGCACCGTAAGTTCCCGAATGGGCATTGGCAGATCCGGTCTGGATGGTCCAGGGGATGGGGCTGTTGTTGACCCAGGGATAGCTGGCGAAGTTTCCACTTTCGAAGCCTTCACCGATTACGCCGATGGGCAGCACGATGCAGTGGTTGATGTTCTGCGCTCCGGCGGAGATGGCCAAGCCGATGGGGATCATTTCGCCGTTTTGAATTTCAGTTCCCAGAGTTACGGTGAAGTTGATGGGAATAGTCACGCCCATAGCCAGCGGGGGAAGCGTGAAGTTGGTGGCGCTGAGGCTTACGTGAGGATGGGTTTCCACGATGGTGAGGGTTCCGCTTTCGGCGGCCATGTGTCCACTGTTCACAATGTCGATGGTCACAGAGATGGCTTCGCCAG